>DATGIR010000203.1:0-18948 GCA_035295605.1 Fimbriimonadaceae bacterium
GGTCGAGAAGGTCAAGAACGGCCCTTCCGGACCCATGTTCATGCTCGTGTACGGCGTGAACGTCTTTCAAAAACCGGTCTCCGAGGTCTACACGCTCATCGCGCAAGCGATCTCCACCTTCGAGGCTTCGCCGAAGGTCTCGCCGTTCACCTCCAAGTACGACGCCTACCTGGAGGGGAAGGCCACGTTCACCGCGCAGGAACTGCTTGGGCTCAGGCTGGCGACCGGAAGGTGGAACGGACGCAACGGCCTGCCGTACCCTGTGAGTGCGCACTGCATGGACTGTCACGCGATCAGCTCCGATCCGTCCCAGGGCCCCGACCTCTGGACGAACAGTTGCTACGCGAACCTCGGCGTTCCCCGGAATCCGAACAACCCCTACTACACGATGACCGACCCGACCAACAACCCGGTCGGTTACAACCCGCTCGGCTACGACTTCATCGACTTCGGGCTCGGAGACTTCCTTTATCCCCTAATGGGGCTCCCGCCCGCGGATCTTGCCGAGGGTGATCCGCTTGGAATCGACGGCACCTTCAAAGCTCCATCGCTCCGAAACGTCGACAAACGACCGCGGCAAGCTTTCGTGAAGTGCTACATGCACAACGGGGTCTTCAAGAGCCTCAAACAGGTCGTCCACTTCTACAACACCCGGAATCTGACGACTGTCCCCGGCGAGGTCATCGACTTCACCCAGCCCGATCCCTACGCCAACCTCAAGGGCAAGCCGCTCTGGCCGCCACCTGAGTGGCCAAGTCCGCTCACCCTGATCAACCCCCAAGGGCTGCGCGGCGGAGATGACAAGGGCGGCTCCATGGGCAACGAGCAGATCGGAAACCTCGGACTCACGGATTACCAGGAGAACTGCATCGTTGCGTTCCTGAAGACGCTTAGCGACGGCTACTTCGACCCGCGCGCTCCCGAGAAACCTTAGCGGCAGAGCATCGTGCCGATGCCGGCCTCGGTAAAAACCTCGATGAGCAGCGCATTCGGGGTCCCGCCGCAGATGAGATGCACGCTGTGGACGCCCTCCTCCAACGCGTTCAAACCCGCTTGAAGCTTGGGCACCATTCCCTTGTCGGCGGCGCCGTTGTCGATCATCTCGCCCGCCTGCCTCGCCGTCAAGCGCGAGATCGTGCTCCCGGGGTCGTTCTTGTCAGCCAGTACCCCGTCCGTGTCCGTCAGCAAAATGAGCTTCGATGCGCCGACCGCGCCCGCGATTGCCGCCGCCGCTGTGTCCGCGTTTACGTTCAGTGGCTCGCCGTGAATGTCGTTGGCCACCGTCGCCACCACCGGTACAAACCCGTCGGCTAGCACCGATTCCAATACGTCAGGGTTAACCCGGGTGACCCGGCCGACCCGGCCGAGTTCGGCGCTGATGGCTTCGCCGACGAGCAGGCCGGCATCGCGGCCGGAAAGCCCGACGCCCTTGCCGCCCGCCTGGCCGATCTCGGCCACCAACGCCTTGTTCGCCCGACCCGAGAGCGCCATTTCGACGACCTCCATCGTGAAGTCGTCTGTCACCCTCAATCCGTTGACGGTCTTTTTCTCCACGCCCAACCGCTCGAGCCAGCGGTCGATCTCCGGGCCGCCGCCGTGTACGAGCACGGGCTTGATCCCGACCGACTGAATAAGCAGCACGTTACGGATAACCCCGGAAACGGTTTCGGGATCGCGCATCGCGCTGCCGCCGTATTTAATGACAAACGTTTGGCCGTGAAACGCCTGGATGTATGGCAATGCCTGCGCAAGAACCGCGGCCTGGTCTGCGTAGTGCGCCATTCGGGCTAGAAGGGTACCGCCTGGTAACCTGGTCGGCGTCCGACGGACTTAAAAATCGATGCTCCCCGTCCTCTTCAAGGTCTTCGGGTTCGAGGTTCACAGCTACGGCGTCATGATCGTCGCCGCGTTCCTCGTCGCGGTCTGGTTTGTTCGGCGGCGGGCCGCCGCCTACGGCATCGACAAGCAGAAGTTGACGGACGGCTTGATCGTCACCCTCATCGTCGGCATCCTCGGCGCCCGGGTGGCCTACATCCTTCAAGAGCTTCCGTATTACGAAGCGCACCCGCGCCAAATCTTCTCGCCCCAAATGGCTGGCATCACCAGCTTCGGCGCCATCGTCGCCGGTCTCGGCTATCTCTTCTTCTGGGCGAAGCGGCGCGGAATCCATCCACTCAGCCTGTTCGACTGCATCGGGCCGCCCTTCCTGGTCGGCAACGCCATCGGCCGAATCGGCTGCCTGCTGAACGGCTGCTGTTACGGCGGCATTTGCAGCACGACGCTGCCCTGGAAGATCCACGTGGCGGACTCACCCGGGACCTGGCACCACCCTGCCCAAATTTACGACTCGCTTCTGGATTTGCTTGCGTTCGGCATCGTCATCGCGCTGGAGAGGCGGAACACCGGCCGAGGGCAGTCGTTCGGCCTGGCGATGATGGGGTACGGAGGGGCGCGCTTCATCTACGAGTTCTGGCGAGCCGGAACCGATGCCCAGGTGGCAAGCGGCGCCGCGTCCTCCACGTATTGGATCGGCTGGCTCACCCAAGCCCAGGCGGTTGCCGGCGCGATGATCCTCGCTGGCGCCGCAGTCTATACGCTTTGCCGGAAATGGACACCCCCGACCGTCGAGTCTCCAGTCACTAGTCACTGATCCCCGATCCCCGATCCCCGATCCCCGATCCCCGATCCCCGATCCCCGATCCCCGATCCCCTCGAAAGGTATCCTCTCCCCTCATGCGAATCAAGAACAAGGAGATCCGGCAGCGCCGACACCGCAAGGAGCAAACGATCAAGTCCGCTCAGCGCGAAACACGCGCAAAGTATTCGGGCGAAGCCAAGCCCGCTCCTGCCCCAGCCCCCGCGCCGGCCAAAAAGCCCGCCGCGAAGAAGCCCGCCGACGCCGCAAAGAAGCCGGCCCCCAAACCGAAGAAAGCCGACGCCTGAACCGCGCTGACCCGTCGGTAGACTGACCCCATGCTCTTGCCATTGCTTGCGCTCTCGCAAGCAAACCCCGTCGTGGACGCTTCGGCGGTCGTCAACCTCTACCGAGGCGCCGCCGTCTATGGCTCGGCGACGCCGGCGACCTACCAGGACGTCGAGGACACTTATCTCGACCGGAGCACTCCCGATACCCCGCACGGCGGCGACTACACGCTGCTCGGCGGCGAGGGAAAGACCATCCTCATCCGGTTCGGCGACCTCGCCAACGCGATCGGCAGGGATGCGCGCGTGCTCGACGCGACCCTCATCCTTACCGAAACGAGCAGCGACAAGGTCGCGCTTCAGAGCGTCGGAACCGTCGCCGCCCAGTGGGGCGAGGGGCCCTTCAAAACACTCGGCATCCTGCCTAAGCCGGGGGTCGAGCCGCCGAAAGATAATCCAAACGCCTTCGCGGCGACGTGGAAGTCGCGTAGAGCCGGCGCGGGGTGGCAATCGGGGGGCGCAACCGGCAGAGACGTGGCCGCCATTTCCGGCGCGGCCGGTTCCCTTCACGAGAACCACTTCGAGATCGCCGGCCTCGGCGCGGCCGTTAACTCGATGCTCGCCGACCCGGGAAGCAACCACGGCTTCGCCTTGACCTTCGCGGGCGACGCCGAGTTCTTCTCGAGCGAAGCCCCGATCGGAAAGCCGCGGCTCCTCATCAGTATCGCGCCCGGTGGCGCCTCTTCCAGCGGCGACGTCGTCGTTCAATCAATCTCGCCGGCTGCTGGCGGCTACGCGGCAACTCTCAAGAACCGGGGAATGGAACCGGTTTCGGGCTTGCGGGGTGCGTGGAATGTCGACGCACAACCGCCGGAACGAGCATCGGTCAAGGATACGCTCGCGCCTGGCGAAACCGCCCAGGTTCGCTTCGAAGGGTCCGTCCGATCCAACGCGAATGACCACCGGTTCGGCGCCCTCACCCTCCGGATCGAGAGCGGGCCGAACGACCGCCACCTCGCCGACAAGGAGCTGTCGCTTTACACGGCCGGTATCCCCGTTTCGGCGCTGGTAACCCGCGACGCCTTGGCTGCCCTGGACGATGCTCCGAGCGCTCGCGGCCGTGGCGCCGCCAACTGGATTCAGTCCCAGATCGACTTCGTCAACGACACCGTCCTCGCCCGCAGCCGCTACTCCTTCGCCACCGACGGATGCCGCGAAAGAGTCCGGCTCGCCGAGCTCAAGGAAGTCGGGCCACTTGTCGATGGCCCAGCGCCGATCGGAGTTCCGGTCGAGGTCACCATTCCCTCCGGCGGCCCTAAGCGGCTCGACTTCGACTTCATCCACCGGCTGCTCGTTGCGATCGGCGCACCGGATCTGGGCGCGACCACGTTTCCCCTGGGCTCGCCGGGAGTGCAACTCGCGGGGTGGGCGCAAGGCGGAATCCCGGTTTGCCCTGATTTGACCGGGGGCGGCGACACCCGGTATGACGGCGGCATCGCCCGCCAAAGCCTGCTTCCCCAGATTCCCTCGTCCGACCCGATTCTCAGTTCGCCCGGGCTGGAACCCACCGGGCTTCTCTCGGCGACGGGCGTCGGCGCCTTGAACGCGCTCCTTGGGGTCTCGCTCGCCGGCCGGACGGGCGCTGCCGTCGCCGCATCGGGCGTCCTGCCCGCAACGACACTCGTGAGTGTCGCCGATGCAGCTGGGCAGGCGCTGCCAAACATGGATCTCGCCTTCTACCAAAGCCATGAAGGCAGGATCGCCGCCGAGCCGGTGTTCGCGATGTCCACCGGCGCTTCGGGAACGCTCCTGCTCGCCCGGCGGAAGTTTCCGGATGGCGGTGTCGGCAACGTCTTTGGGAGCCGTAACCTCGTATCCGACGGAGCCTTCCTGGTTAAAGCGACCCGCCCAGGATCGAGTGGCTGGGGCTGGCTCAAAGCCTGGCAGCTCACCGATGCCGCATTCCGCGGCGATACCGAGTTCGCCTCAGTGCCGCTTCGCGTCTTCATGGAGTCAGCCTCGATCGATCGAGCGGCCAACCACGCCAAGGGCCGAAGCGTGCGAGACTCGACCGGCTCACTTCCCGCCAAACTCGCGGGGCTGGTGGATGGCGTCGGCGCCACTTCCGTCGAGCTGCCTCAAAGGGCGGGCGACTGGGTGGAGATCGACCTTAACCGCGACTGGACGCTGGCCGAGCTTCGTCTGACCGCGCTCGGGCAGTCGCCATGGAGACGCTTCGCGATCAAGGTGTACCAAACCGGGGAGAAGCCGACCAACGCGGTGGAGTGGGGATCGGAGACCGACTGGGCCTGGTCCGCTAAGAATCGAGGAGTCGCCGGACCTGACAACCGCGTATCCGTTTCCTATGCCGGATCTCCGGTGCAAATCCGTTACATTCGCCTCATCTGCCTCGAAGCGGGGCGCGGCGGCTTGGCTCAAATCGAGGCGTTTTCCTCGAGGGCAGGCGGCTAAGCGCAACCCTTGGCCGAAATGAGACGTCGTGCAGATTGAAACTGGGGAAGGAAGTAGGCGGAGCGTGAGACGGTGAAAGCGGTCGTGATGGCGGGGGGCGAAGGCTCGCGACTGCGTCCGGTTACGTCGAACCTTCCCAAGCCGTTGGTTCCGGTCGGCAACCAGCCGATCATGGAGCACATCCTCACGTTGCTCAAGCGTCACGGAATTACCGACGTCGTCGCAACCATCCACTACCTCGGCGACGAGATTCGGAGCTACTTCGGAGACGGCGGCGACTTCGGGGTCGAAATCGAGTACGCCGTCGAAACCACCCCGCTGGGGACCGCCGGCAGCGTGAAACGCGCGGAGGGCCTTTTGAAGAACGGCACCTTCCTCATCATCTCCGGCGACGCGCTGACCGACTGCGACCTCCTCAAGGCGCTCGCCTTCCACCGGGAGAAGAAGAGCGTTGCGACCATCGTCCTGAGCCGGGTTCCCAATCCGCTCGAGTTCGGAGTGGTCATCACCGCCGAAGACGGCAGGATCGAGCGCTTCCTGGAGAAGCCGGGGTGGAGCGAAGTCTTTTCGGACACTGTGAACACCGGCATCTACATTCTCGAACCCGAGATCTTCGGCTACATGGAGCCGGGCGAAGCGGCCGACTGGAGCGCGGATGTGTTTCCCAAGCTGCTAGAAGCCGGCGCTCCTCTCTACGGCTACGTCATGAACGAGTATTGGTGCGACATCGGCTCGCTCAGCCAGTACCGGGAGGCCCAGGAAGATCTGCTCAGCCGACGCGTGAACCTGCCCATCGCCGGAAGCGAAACGACGTCGGACGGCTCGGGGCGCTTCATTGGCCCGAACTGCACGATCGACGAAGGGGTTCAGCTCATTCCGCCGGTGTGCATCGGCCGCAACTGCCGGGTGAAGCGCGGAGCGCGCATCGGGCCCTACACTTCGATCGGCGACAACGCCCACGTCGAAGAGGAAGCGCACATCGAGCGCTCCGTCGTGTGGGACAACGCCTACATCGGACCGAACGTCGGCATTCACTCCGCGATCGTCGGCTCGCGCTGCACGATCAAGCGCGACACGGTTGTCCGTGAAGATGCCGTGATCGGCGACCGGTGCTTTATCGACGTCGGCTGCACGATCCGGCCCCGGATTAAGATCTGGCCCGACAAGAGCGTCGAGCGCGGCTCGACGGTAACCATGAGCCTCGTCTGGGGTGCCCGTTGGCGGGCAAGCCTGTTCCGCGAGCTCGGTGTCGCCGGCCTGAGCAACATCGAGCTCACCCCCGACTTCGCCTGCCGGCTCGCCGCTGCCTACGGATCAACGCTGCGACCCGGATCGAAGGTGATCACGAGCCGCGACAGTACCCGCAGCTCGCGGATGATCAAGCGCGCGGTCATCTCCGCTCTGCTCTCGGCCGGATGCGATGTGCTCGACCTGCGCTCTACTGCCCTGCCGATTGCCCGCCACTATATTCAGGCTAGCGGCGCGGCGGGAGCGGTGAACGTGCGCAAGCTGCCTGGGAACAACCGGGTGACCCTCGTCGAGCTGATGGACCCGCGGGGCGCCTATCTGTCGCGGAGTGCGGAGCGGAAGGTTGAGAGCGCCTTCTTCCGCGAGGATTATCGTCGCGCCGACCCGGATGCGCTCGGCACCATCGAGTTCGCCAGCCGGGCCGTCGAGGAGTACCAGGCCGACTTCTTCCGCCTCCTCGAAGGCGGTGAGCAGGGCCGGAGGCTCCGCATCGCCTGCGACTACGGCTTCTCTTCGCTGGCTACCTACTACCCGGCCATGCTCGGCAAGCTGGGAGTCGAGACGATTGCGATCAACAGCTTCAACGACGCCAAACGCTCGCCCCGAACGCGCGAGGAGGTCGCCTCCCACGTCGAGAACCTCAAACACATTGTCGGCACCCTGAATTACGACCTCGGGGTGCTGTTCCTCGAAGACGGCGAGCGGCTGATTCTCGTCGACGATCGCGGCGAGGTGATCGAGGGCGCCGAGCTTCTCGCCGTCTTTTGCGCGATGGTGGTTCAGAGCAATCCCCACGCCAAGGTCGCCCTGAGCGTCACCGCCCCCAGCAAGCTCGAGGCGTACCTCCGCTCGCGGGGCGCCGAGGTGATCCGCACGAAGGCCGACGTGCGCTCGCTTTTGACCGGTGCGCTCGAGAATTCGGTCGACTTCGCCGGCGACGACCGGGGCGGCTTTATGTCTCCGTCCCTCCAGGCCGGCTTCGATGCGCCGTTCGCTTTCGGCAAGCTGGTCGTCATGCTCCAGCGGTCGGGTCAAGCGCTTAGCGAGATCGTTGCCGAAGTTCCGCGCTTCCAGCTCGCCTATGAGGCGGTGAGGGTGCCGTGGGAAGCGAAGGGAGCGGTGATGCGGCGCCTCGCCGAAGAGAGCCGCGACAGCCAAGTCGAGTTATTCGACGGGATCAAGATCCTGGAAGACGACTCGTGGGTTCTCGTGCTTCCGGACGCCCTCGAACCGCTGGTGCATCTTTACGCGGAGAGCCAAAACCAGGATCACAGCAAAGACTTGGTCGCCGACTACGCCAAGCGGATCGACGAATTTCAGGCCGCGGTATAGCCTTTCCCGCTTCTCACAACATCAAACCTCCGTCCACCGTCAGTGTCTGACCGGTGATGTAAGCCGCCTCCCTGCTTGCCAGAAACAGCACCGCGGGCGCCACGTCCTCCGCCGTCCCCAACCTTCCCGCCGGGGCATGCTTCTCGACGTACTCGCGGAACTCGGCGGGAAGCTCCGAGGTCATGTCCGTCTCGATGAATCCGGGCGATACAGAGTTGCAGGTAATCCCGCGCGACCCCAACTCCTTGGCCACCGCCTTCGTCAGCCCCTCAATTCCAGCCTTTGAGGCCGCATAGTTCGCCTGACCGGGGCCCCCGTGCTGGCCGATCACCGACGCGAGATTGACGATGCGGCCGTACCGCGCTTTCATCATCGAGCGGGTGAAGCCCCGGATTACCAGAAACGTGCCCTTTAGGTTCACGTCGATCACCCGATCCCACTCCTCGTCCTTCATCCGGAGCAGCAACATATCCCGGGTGATGCCGGCGTTGTTCACCAACACCGAGGGGGTCCCGAGATCGGTGGTGACCGATGCCACCAATGCCTCGACGGCTTCGGAATCACTCACGTCGCAGGCATAGCCCTTCGCGCCCTTCAGGCCCGCGGCGGTAGCTTGGGCTCCCTCGAGCGTTGTGGCGACGCAGGCAACCACGGCCCCCTTTTCGGCGAGTTCCTCCGCGATCCGCCGTCCGATCCCCCGGCTGGCCCCGGTCACCACGGCAATTTGGTCGGTAAAAGTCACGGGCAAACTTTACACCGGAACGCTTCGCGGAGCCCCTAACGCACGCCCCCGCCGGGACGGGCAGACGAGGCGGCTGCGAGGTAAAGTCGGTGCCATGTCGCAGGACATTAAAGAGCGCGTTGTCAAGGTTACTGTCGAGCAGCTTGGAGTCAAGCCTGAGGAAGTCGTCGACTCCGCCTCGTTTCAGGAAGATCTCGGCGCCGACTCGCTTGATGTCGTCGAGCTCGTAATGGCACTCGAGGAAGAGTTCTCGATCGACATTCCGGACGAAGAGGTCGGCGAAATCAAAACGGTTGGTGATGCGGTGAACTACATCTCCAAGAAATCCAGCGCGTGAGCCTGCTCGCGGAGCCATCCGGTCGCGTTGTCGTGACCGGGTTGGGCGTCGTGACCCCCCTCGGCGTGGGTGTTCCGGCGTTTTGGCCTCGCTTAATTGCTGGTGAGAACGGGATCGGCAGAATCACTCTGCTCGATCCAACTGATTACACGACCCAACTCGCCGCGGAGGTTAAAGACTTCAATCCCGAGGATTGGGTCGACAAGAAGGATGCAAGGCGTATGGACCGATTCATCGCCTACGCAGCCGCGTGCGCCAAGCAAGCCCTCGACGACTCGGGAATCGAGATAACGCCGGAGTTGGCGCCGGAGTTTGGCGCCCTGATCGGCTCCGGCATCGGAGGTTTGACCTTTCTCGGGGAGCAGCACCGCCGCCAAATCGAGGGCGGACCCGGTCGCGTTTCACCATTTTTGGTTCCCTACATGATCCCGGACATGGCATCAGGCTACGTCTCGATCGTTCACGGCTTGAAGGGACCCAACTCATGCGTCATCACCGCCTGCGCCACCGGTTCGAACGCGATCGGCGACGCTTATCACATCATCAAGCGCGGTGACGCCACCGCCATGCTCGCCGGCGGTACCGAGGCTCCGATCAACGAGATCAGCCTCGCCGCGTTTTGCGCTGCGCGTGCGATGTCAAACCGTAACGATGACCCCGGGCGCGCCAGCCGCCCCTTCGAGCGAGACCGCGACGGCTTCGTAATGGGCGAGGGTGCGGCCGTCGTCGTCCTCGAGGACCGCGACTACGCCGTCAAGCGCGGCGCTCGGATCTACGGCGAGATCATGGGCTACGGAATGACCGGCGACGCCTATCACATCACGGCTCCTGCGCCGGAAGGCGAAGGCGCCTCTCGAGCGATGGAAAAGGCGCTGAAGAACGCGAAGCTCAAACCTGGGGATATCGGCTACATCAACGCGCACGGCACGTCGACCCCCTACAACGACAAGAACGAGACCCAGGCGATCAAGCGCACGTTCAAAGAGCACGCGTACAAGGTGCCGATCAGCTCGACCAAGTCCATGGTTGGCCATATGCTTGGGGCGGCGGGGGCGCTCGAGGCGATCATTTGTCTCCTGGCGATGAAGGAGGGGGTCGTGCCTCCCACCATCAACTACGAGAACGCCGACCCTGACTGCGATCTCGACTACGTGCCGAACACCGCCCGCAAGGTCGACGTCCAATACAGCCTGAGCAACTCCTTTGGCTTCGGCGGCCACAATGCGACGCTCATCTTCCAGCGCGGCGAGTGAGGCGTGCCGACCCCACTCAACGAGTTGGTCGAGGGCTTCCTCGCCGAGCTGGCTGTTAAGCGGTCACCCCAAACGGTTCGGGCGTACGGCGCCGATTTGAACGCGCTGGTGGCCTTCCTTGGCGACCAACCGCGGATATCCGCGCCCAGGCTGCGAGAGTATCTTCGATCCAGCGCCACTGTTCCACGCACGCGAGCACGCAAGCTGTCCGCGCTCCGAACTTTCACCCGCTACCTGCTCCGGATCGGGGAGATCGAATCCGATCCGGCCGACGGCCTTGACAGCCCCTATCGGCGGCGGAACCTGCCCAAAGCGCTCAGTGAGCATCAGGCGGAGTCGATGCTCGAGGCCGAGCCGGCCTCGCGCTCACCGCTGCGCGATCGCGCCTTGCTCGAGACCCTGTACGGCGCGGGACTTCGGGCCGCGGAAGTGGTCGGCCTCGACCTCGGCGATGTCGACTTCGGCGAATCGACGTTCCGCGTGCGAGGCAAAGGCTCGAAGGAGCGGATCGTCTTCTTTGGCCGAACCTGCGCGGCCGCCCTAAAGGACTATCTCGCGGGCGAGAGGAAAGCGGCGGGAGCCGCCCTGTTCACCAATTCTCGCGGCGGGCGATTGAGCACGCGAAGCGTGCAGATCATCGTGAAGCGCTGGGCACGGGCCGCGGGCTTACCGGGCGAGGTGTCTCCACATACGCTGCGTCACTCCTTCGCAACTCACCTCCTGGATCACGAAGCCGACCTCAAGACCGTTCAACAGCTTCTTGGCCACGAGAGTCTGGCTACAACCCAGATCTACACCCACGTCAGCATCGAGCGGCTTAAGGATACGGTGCGCAAGGCCCACCCCAAAGGCTCCGGAACTGAGAACTGAAAACTGACTACACCCAGGTGCTTGCCCGGCGGAAAAGCTTCGCGGTAACCGGCCGCTGGATATGGCCAAGCACGAAGTCGGGCCATCCGGCCATGAAGTCAAGCTCGTAGTCGCTTGGCGGGCTGATCAGGACCAACGGGACCGCCGCGCCCGCGGAGTGGTTCATCTTGGCCATCGCGAAGGCCTCGTATCCGGCGATCTTGCCCGGCTCATTCAACGTGGCCAATAGATCGACGAAGAGCATATCGGCCCCGCCACACGCCTCAAGCCCCTCTTGCCACTTTTCGTACGTCAGCAGTTCATCGGCCGGGTGCAGGCCCTCCCGGGCAAGCGCCTGCATTTCAGCATCTTTCGTGATGAGTATAAATCGCACAGGTTTTAAGCGTGTAAGTGAATTACACCCGAAATTTGGTTGCATCGGCAAGTAAACGTTACACACCACACAGATCGGCCATTTCGACCGACTATTTCGCTATACAATCATCAACTGTTCTGCCCGACAAAGAAATTGGTGCAGTACGATAACCAAATGAGCACGGTCGCCCAACCACCGCGTCACCGTCGCGCCCAGGACGAGGTCTGCGAGACTATCCGGGCGCGAATCGAGTCGGGAATCTATCATGCCGGCGACAAGATATCCTCCGTGCGCGAGTTGAGCCGCCAGCTCGGGCTGAGCATTTCAACTGTGTTAGAGGCTTACCGCCGCCTCGAAACCGAGGGCGTGATCGCGGCCCAACCGCAATCCGGCTTTTACGTACAGCTAGCCGCCACTCGCCGTCTGGTCCGCAGCAGCTATACGCAGCCTAGCCGGCAGCCGATGTCCCTCAATAGCGAGTCGCTCGTGCGAAACGTCATGCACGATGCGCGAAATCCTGAAGTTGTGCAATTGGCACGCGCGACTCCCGATACCCGGCTCCTCCCGGTCGCCTCGCTGCAGCGCGTGTTGGTCGGCGCGATGCGTGAGCAGGGCGACGAGGTAGTTGGAACGACGACCACTTCTGGATACCGACCGTTGCGGGAGCAGATTGCCCGGCGGATGCTGGCGGCCGGATGCGCGGTGGCGCCGGACGAAGTGCTCATCACCAACGGCTGCACCGAGGCGCTCAACCTCGCCTTACGTGCCGTGTGCAAGCCGGGCGACATTGTCGCCGTCGAGTCGCCAACGTTCTACGGCATGCTTTTGGCATGCGAGTCGCTCGGCCTTCGTGTGCTCGAGGTCAGCACCAGCACCACCGACGGAATGTGCCTCAGCGCACTCCGAGAGTTGCTGGATCTCCACCCCGTCAAGGCCGTCGTTCTCACCCCCAGCTTCGGAAATCCGCTCGGGGGTCTGATGTGCGACGACGACAAGGCCACTCTCGTCCGACTGCTGGCCGAGCGCAACATCTACCTCATCGAGGACGATGTGTACGGCGACCTGGGCTTCTCGGAGGGCCGTCCAATCGCCGCGAAGGCGTACGACCGAACCGGTCACGTGCTCTATTGCTCCTCGTTTTCGAAGACGCTGGCCCCCGGCTACCGCGTGGGTTGGGTGGTCGGCGGTCCGCTCACCGAGCGGCTTGAGGCGCTCAAGTTCTCGGCCAGCCTCTCCACGCCATGGCTCCAACAGATGGCGGTCGCCAACTTCCTAGCCTTTCAGCGGTACACGCACTACATTCGCCGCGCCAGCCGAACCTATCAGCACAACACGACGCGGATGGCGGCGTCGGTGCTCAAGCACTTCCCGGCCGGGACCCAGTGCCACAAGCCGCGGGGCGGATTCGTGGTCTGGCCGCAGATGCCGGAGGGGTTCGACGCGCTTCGCCTGTACGATGCCGCGATCGCCAAGCACATCGCGTTCATGCCCGGCCCCGCCTTCTCCGCTTCCGGACTCTATCGCAACTGCCTGCGCCTAAACGCGGCCAGATGGGACGCGACTACGGAAGCGGCCGTGGCGACCCTTGGCGATCTCGCGCGGCGAATGCGCTGACCCCTTCCCTCGCTTCCTCGCTTCCTCGCTTCCTCGCTTCCTCGCTTCAAAATAGCGTGGGCTGCTCCAACTCGAGGAGCATCCGCTTGACCTCCAAGCCGCCTGCGTAACCGGTCAAGCTCCCGTTCGCGCCGATCACCCGGTGACAAGGCACCACGATCGGAATCGGATTCGTGGCGTTCGCCCGGCCTATCGCACGCGCGCCGGAAGCCAGCTTCATCTCTGCCGCCAGTTGGCCGTAAGAGCGCGTCTGGCCGAAGGGGATCGCATACACGAGCTTCCAAACCTGATGCTGGAATTCGGATCCTTCCGGCCGGAGCTCCAGGTCGAAGGCCCGGCGCTTGCCGTCGAAGTACTCCTCGAGCTGAGCCACGACTCCTGCTACCCGTTTCGGATCCTCGACGGCGTCCGTGACATTCTCGTCGGGGAACGCGATCCGAACGACCGCGCCCCTCTCGTCGACGATCGGCCGGAGCGGCCCGATTGGCGAGGGCATCGTGCAGAAATACTTCATGCCACCACCGCCTCGGCCTCCCAAAGCCGCCGGGAATACCAAATTCTGAAGGTCGCGAGGCTCCGATACGGCTCAAAGGGCTTCATAAGCTTCATCGTTTCCTCCGGGTCCGGCCGCCGCTCCAGCCGGTAAATGCGGGCCAACCCGGAGGTCAACCCGGTATCGCCGACCGGCACGCAGTTGGCGTAGCCGCATCCGCGCATCATCGCGTAATTCGTGGACCACGGTCCGAAACCGCGTGTCTCAGTCAGCCATCGCTGCACTCTCGTCGCCGGCCAATCGAGCAGGGCATTCGGGTCGACTCCCTCGCTCAGGAACCGCCTGGCGATTCCAACCAAATACTCCGCCTTACGCAGTGAGTACTGTAGGGGAAGAAGCTGCTCGGGCTCCAGGTTCGCCACGTGCTCCGGTTCGAGAGCCACGTATATGCCATCGACCTCGGGAATGTCAAGAAGCTCGAAGAGCCGTCGGCGCAATACCATCGCGAACTTGACCGTGAGTTGCTGCCCGACGATCGACCATGCAATGGCGTCGAAGAGCTGCGGGGTCTGAAACACCCGGAGTCCGGCGTCCGCCGCCAGCGTTGAGAAGCGGGGATCGCTCGCCAAGAAGTTGTCCAAGGGCCGGGGGTCCTGGTTCAAGCCGAACATACGGCGGAGGAGCGCGTGCGCCCGTATGGCTTCGCGGCCTCCCTCGACGCGCACACGAACGGTTCCCGGTCCGATCTCGAACGTCGCCGCGTTCGGTTTGGGACCCGGCAGCGCCAAACAGAAGCTCTCGCCCCGGCGGTGAAGGATGGGATCGCTGTCGTCCCGACCCAAATAGGCGGCGAGAAGCTCGTGCGGGTAGGGCTCCGGAAGGGCGATCTCAAACTCCGTCGCCTCGCGAAGACTCCGATACATGGCCGGGGACATTCCCATTAGCCGGGCGAAATTCTCGTAGTACACCGACGTGCTCGCGAAGCCGGCGTCCGCACCGACCGAGGTCACGGGAGCCTCGCATCCGATCAGACGCTCGCCCGCCCGGGCGACCCGCGCGGCGGTCAGGACTTCGAGCGGTGTGCTGTGATAGTAGGACCGCATCCCGGAGTGGAGCCGGGAAACGCTCACCCCCGCCCACTTGGCCATTGCCTCGACGCCCTCGAAGTCCTGGGGCTTGGCACGAACCTCCTGATGCAGGTTTTCGAAGTGCAACTCGTCAGGATCGAGACCTTGGAACGCGAGGTTGGGGAAGCACCGCTTGCAAGCCCTCAGTCCGCTCTTGGAGGCTTCCTCGGGGCTTGAGAAGAACTCGACGTTCTCCGGCTTTGGCTTGGGCGCCTTGCAGGAGGGAACGCAATAGATTCCGGTACTGAGCACGCCCACGATGAATCGCCGGTCGAAAGCCGGATCCTTGGCAAAAGTGCGGTCCAACATCCTCGCGCGGGTGAGTGGCACGTAGAAAGTGTGCCCGACCCTGCGGGCCGCTATGTTCCGGATTTATCGTTTGGGTGTCGGCGACGCTTAAACGCGAAGATCGATGATCGAGCCCTTACCTGTGGTCGCCTTGGCCTGGTTGTCGGCTTCGGTGGCTTGAAGCTCGAGCGATTTTCGCAACAACATGGTCTGAAGCTGCAGCCGCTTGTCATCGCTCGTCGCCAACCGTGACGCTGTCGGGATCTGAGCGGGCGTGGAACCGATAGTCATCCTTACTCGGATTGTCGGTCTATCCCGGCAATTTCACAGGGCCGCGCAAAGCAAAAGGGCCGCCCGATGCGATGGCGCCGGGCGGCCCTTCAAGATCGCCTGGATCAGGCTGGACGGCGCAGCATGATGTCGCGCAACAACCGCCGCCCACGGTGGATTCGGGAACGAACCGTTCCCACCGTCGTCCGCTGAGCATCCGCAATCTCCGAATAGCTCAAATTCTCCACGTCGCACAGAACCAACGCGGTGCGATAGACCTCCGGCAGTTGGTCGAGTGCGGCCTTCAACTGCTCCCGGAACTCCTGATGGATCAGTTCTTCATCCGGCGCGGGTCCGTCGTCCGCGATCGGCAATTCCTGCACCTCGCCATCGGTCGGCGAGATCATCGCGTTGAGCGATTCAGCCTTTCGGATCGGGTTTTCCCGGCGACGGCCGTCGAGATACGCCCGTTGCATGATGCGGAGCAACCAGTTGAGAAATGGGCGGCCCGGCATGTAGCTGTCGAAGCCCTTCCAGGCTTTGACGACCGTGTCCTGAACCAAGTCCTCAGCCTCGGTCGAATTGCGCGTGAGTTGGAACGCCATCGAATAGGCACGACGCTCGGTTTCCTCGAGCATGGCCTCGAAACGGCGTCGCTCGGCTTCAGACCGGCTCGCCAGTCGCTCTTCCTTTTCGGCAAGTATCGTCATATGCGTCTCCTCGCGCTTTTGGCGCCCGCGTGATTCAGTGACAATCACTTCGGCACAACCCTACGACTCGACGCTGAGTTTCCAGGTGCTGTAGTAATTTTGGCGCTTAGTCGGCCCCGAATAGACAGGCCCGTACCAGAAGCCCCATCACCCGCGCCAAATCTGGTTGCATGCGCAACAATATGTTACCAGAATCTCCATCCGTCTGGCGCTCAAGAGGGCCGATTGCCAACAAACCGGTCCGCCGCGGTCGCGTTTACTTCAGGAACCGCTTGAGGGTGTCCCGAATCTCCTCGGTTCGGCGCTCGGCGGGAAGGTCCGCGCAGCATCCTTCTTCGTCGGTGACGCCCTGGTGC
The DNA here is from genome assembly GCA_035295605.1 of Fimbriimonadaceae bacterium. Classification (GTDB taxonomy): domain Bacteria; phylum Armatimonadota; class Fimbriimonadia; order Fimbriimonadales; family Fimbriimonadaceae; genus DAIDHV01. The sequence continues at coordinate 16,390 of DATGIR010000203.1, forward strand.
AACACGCACGTCTGCAGGTGCTCGCTCAGGAACGTGACTCCAAGGTGATCCAACGCGGCACGGACGGCGACGATCTGCTGCATGATGTCCCCGCAAGCCCGGTCTTTGTCGATCATTCGCTGAATGCCGGCGACCTGCCCGGCGATCCGCGCGAGGCGCCGCTGAGAATCGACCTTGAGTTCAGCAGTCATGGCTTACTCTACGCTATTGCCACCCCCTCCGGTTCGTTCCAGTGGCGGTACCCTTTAGCCCGTGGAAGTCGTCGTGCCCGAGGCGTACCGCTACCTCTATGTCCAAAACGGCGAGCGACCCGTCGTGAAGATTCCGGACCCGGTCTTGCGACAGCGGGCGGCCGAAGTCACCAAAGTCTCCAAGAAGACACAGCTCCTGATCGATAACCTCACCCGAGTGATGCGAAAAGCCAACGGCGTGGGCTTGGCGGCGCCGCAGATCGGCGTCCTGCAACGCGTTATCGTGGTAGCTCCTGACGGCGGAAAGCCCACCGCAATGATCAACCCACGCATCGTCAAGTCCGAAGGCGCCTTTACCGGGCAGGAGGGTTGCCTCAGCATTCCCGGACTCTATGGAGACGTCACCCGGCCCGCATTTATCGAGGTCGAGGCGCACGACCGGAAAGGAAAGGCGATGCGGTACAAGCTCGAGAACATGGAGGCGAAGATCGTCCAGCACGAGATCGATCATCTCGACGGCATTCTCTTCATCGACAAGGTCGATGAGTCCACCCTTCACTGGTCGCACCCCGACCGCGAAGCCGCGGTCGCCGAGTGAGAATCGTCTACTTTGGGACCGGCGAGTTCGCGGTCCCGTCGCTTCGACGCCTCAGCAAAGCCATCTCCCTGGTCGTAAGCCAACCGGATCGGCCAAGCGGACGTAAGCTGTCTCTTCAACCCACGCCGGTCAAGGTAGCCGCCCGGGAACTCGGTATCCCCGTCGAGTCACCGGAGCGGAGCCGGTCCCCCGAGTTTGTGGAGCGCCTGCGGGTCGAGGAGGCCGACTTTCTTCTCGTGGCCAGCTACGGACAGATCCTGTCAGAGGCCGTGCTCAACAGCGCACGTCACGGCGGAATCAACCTTCACGGCTCGATCCTGCCGAAGTACCGGGGCGCGGCCCCAATTCAGCGGGCGCTCGAACACGGCGAAACGGAAACCGGTGTGACCCTCATGCAGATGGACCGTGGCATGGACACCGGCGACGTCATCGAGATCCGGCGCACCCCGATCGATCCCGATGAGACCTACGGCGAACTCCAAGCCCGTTTGGCGCTTGTGGCCGCCGATCTCGCTGAAGAGTGGGCGCCCTGTCTCGCCGCCGGCGACTACGCGCGTACGCCCCAGGATGTGCTCGGGGCAACGGTTGCCCCTAAGATCGACCGCGCCGAAACGGAGCTGGTGCTGACCGATGCGGCCGTAGCCCAGTACAACCGCTTCAGAGCATTCTCACCGAACCCAGGTGTTTCCGTGGCAACCCGCTTTGGCCGCCTCAAGCTGTTGAAGAGCCGGATTTCCGACCTGGCGGGCACGCCCGGCACGGTCGTTGCGTTGAACCCGGATGTAATCGTGGCGTGCGTCGGCGGAAGCCTTCGGCTCCTCGAGGTCCAGGCCGAAGGAAAGCGCCCGATGGACGGGCGGGCTTGGGCGAACGGAGCCCGACTCCGAATCGGCGATAATCTCTTGGCCAACTAGGATGAAACTCGAATCCACCGCTCATCAGCCGAAGATGCTCCGTCGCATCCAGATGCGCTACGCGCTCGGACTCTTCGCCGTCGCCGCGCTCTTGTTCGCCTGGTATGCGCTCAAGGATTTCGTGACCGATCCGGGTGAGGGGGGCCATACCGATACGAGTGGCTGGCTCGTCGCCCTCAAGGAGACGCCGGAGGGTCATCAGGTGGCCGTGATCAAGCCGGACGGGACTGTGCTCGACTGCCCCGGATACACGAACGGCGCGAGCGACCAGGACCCGACGTTCAATCACGACGGCGAGCGCATCTTCTTCGTGTCCGATCGCGGCTCGGGCAAGTCGCTCCAGGTGTACCGCTGGAATCCCGCCCGCGCACGGGTCGACCAACGCTCCAGCGGCAAGCTCGCCTGCGAGCATCCGACGTTCCTGGAAGACGGCGCCCCGGTCGGCGCCGAGACGATGCTCCTGGCCAAGGCCGGCGTCGTCGTCGAGTTCAATCCCAAGGACGGCACCGCGCACCAGCTCGTTCCCCCGGTCGGCAAGTCACCCACCCAAGCCGGCGGCGAGGATAAGGAGGGGATGGGCGCCCAATTCGGCCCCGAATACCAGCACTTGGGCGCCAGCTTCAGGGAGGCTCACTGGTGCAAGCAAGGAAAGTACATCGCCGGCGTGATGCGGGGCGACGAGGGTGAGACGCTCGTCATCATCTGCGTTCGAGATCAAAAGCCGGATTCAAAGACAGTGGAAGACGGGATGCCGCATGGGATTGCCAAGGGTGAACACATCGATATGGCGATCGATCCTGCGTCCGGCAAGATCGTGTACTCCGTCAACAATTTCCAGTTCATCGATCCTGAAGCG
>DATGIR010000204.1:0-6420 GCA_035295605.1 Fimbriimonadaceae bacterium
ACGCTCTTCAGATGCGGAAGGACGCCCAGCGCATCGTCGACGAGGTTCGCGAAACCGGCCGGCCCTACTTCGTGGAAGTCATGACCTACCGCTACTCCGGGCATGGCGCCGCCGATAACGATCGTCAGCTTTACCGGACAAAGGAAGAAGAGGAAGAAGCGCATAAGCGCGATCCGGTGAAGCGCCTAGAACGGGTCATGGTCGATCGCAACATCATGACCGAGGAGAAGATGGAGGCGATTGACGCCGAGATCCAAAGCGAAATCGAGAAAATCTATGAGGCGGCGGATGCCAGTCCCTTCCCGGATCCCGACGACGTCTATGGGAATGTGTATTCGGATATGGATCCGGAGCGGGGTCACTGATGGCGGCCACGCTCGAGATGACCTACCGCGAGGCGCTCCACAAGAGCATGATCGAGGAGATGGACCGCAACGCGGACGTCTTTCTCATCGGCGAGGATATCGGTCGCTACGAAGGCACCTTCAAGGTCACGAAGGGGCTTTTTCCGAAGTACGGCCACCGGCGCGTCATCGACACTCCCATCACCGAGGCAGGGTTTAGCGGCATCGCCATCGGCGCGGCGATGGCGGGCCTGCGGCCCGTCGTGGAGTTCATGACGATGAGCTTTTCGATCCTCGCGTTCGATCAGATCATCAACCATGCGGCGAAGATCCACTACATGACCGACGGTCAGATCACGGTCCCGATCGTGTTCCGTGGACCGGGCGGCGCCGCCAAGCAGCTATCCGCCCAGCACTCCCACAGCCTCGAGGGGTGGTTCGCGCACGTTCCCGGCCTGAAGGTTGTCGCCCCGGCGACGCCGGCCGACGCGTACGGCATGCTCAAGACCGCCATCGACGACAACAACCCCGTGGTCTTCACCGAGAATCCGGGCTTGTACGGGCTCAAGGGCAACGTGCCTGACGATCTCGAATATCGGGTGCCATTCGGCAAGGCCCAGGTTCTGAAGGAAGGTAAGGATCTCAGCCTCGTCGGCTACAGCCGAATGACACAGGTGAACCTGGCCGCGGCCGAGCTCCTGGCCAAGGACGGAATCGACGCCGAAGTGGTCGACGTTCGCTCGCTCGTCCCGCTGGATACGGCCACGATCTTCGATTCCGTGCGCAAAACGCACCGCGCGGTGGTCGTTTACGAGGATTGGAAGAACGGCGGCTACGGCGCCGAGATCGCGGCTCGAATCGGCGAAGGTTGCTTCGATGACCTCGATGCGCCGGTCACGCGGGTCGGCGGGCTGAACGTCCCCATGCCGTACGCACGGGTTCTCGAATTGGAATGCATCCCGGACGAGAACGACGTCGTCGCGGCAGTCCGGAAGCTTTCATAAACTTGCCCGACCAGCCCGAAGTCAATCCGGTATGTTGCGTGCCATCCGATACTGCCTTCGCAGCTCGGGAAGTTTGCGTTGTGCCCAGGCTCGAATCATCGGATCGGCGCCATTTTGGATCTCATCTCTGAAGACCTGGATCATCTGTCGATGGCCCAGAACCGTGAAGTGTCGAAACTTCGCGTCGAAGTTACCGTCGTGGGTCTTTTCAAGCTGGTGAACCTTTACCGAGTCCTCCGGGGTCGGCGTGCTTGGTACCGTCATTTCTCGTTTATCGGCGAACTTGATAAGGTCGGTAGTCAAGGCCTGGCTCGTCCGAACCATTCGCTTACCCAGCCTGCGGTCATACGGATTTCCCGCCTGCGCGGCGATCTGCCCGGCCTGCAACTCGGCGAGTCCCCCTTGTTCAATTGCCACCAGGAACCTGCGGTCGGTGTCGTCCATCTTCGCGCGTGAGGGGGCGGTCGTAGTCTGCCCGATTCCGGCAAGGGCTAGGGTCAGGCAACTCAAGAACGTGCTTTTCATCTCTCTTTCTCCAATATCCGAGGGGTCTGCGAGCAACTTCGCACCCTCTTTCTTTGACTCCCGCGCCTGAGCACCTGGGCGCGGGCTGGGCCGAATGCCTCTCTCAGACCTCCACTAAACTAGAGGGGTGGTTCCGATCGTTCTCCTAAACCTCTTCGCCCAAAACTTGAAGGCCGATCTCGACGCCATCGTGATGTCGCCCAAGCTTCGCGGCGCGACGGCCGGCATCCTCGTCACCGAAACCGACGGTACGGTCCTCTACGAGCACGAGGCAGACCGGCGGCTCAACCCTGCCAGCAACGAGAAGCTCTTCACGTGTGCCTATGCGCTTCACGTGTTGGGGCCGGACTTCCGCCCGAACACACGCTTCTGGGCCGAGCGCGACGCGCTGGTTGTGCGTTCAGAGGGCGACCCGACGCTTCCATACGACGCCTTGCAGAGCATCGCCAAGAAGCTCAACCCGCGGCGTAAGCCGGTCAAGGTCAGCGAGGCCTTTCGCGCCGGCTATCCGGCCACCTGGGAGCTCGACGACCTCCCCAACCGCTACGCCGCCCCGGTGTACGCCTTCACCGTCGATCGCGCCTCCCTGGAGCTCTGGTGCGTCAACGGCAAGGTCGAGCTACGACCCGCTCGATTCGACATCGGCATCGAACGGGTGAGCCATACCGGGCCGTTCCATGACGAGTTTGACGTCTTCCATCACCGCCTCAAGCTCTATGGCGAATTGCCGAAGACCGACAAGCGGCTCGACACGCTTGGCCTGCCCGACGCGGACTTCCAAGCTGCCTCGGTCCTCGGTAGGAGTGTGCGGTTTGTTACGGAGGCTCCATCGCGGCCCCCGGACTTCGTTTACACGGGCGATCCAATCAAGGAGACCCTCGCCACTTGCCTCCAGATGAGCGACAACAATCTGGCCGAAAGCTTCCTCCTCATGGCCGCGTCACGCAAGGGCGATCTTGACGATCCCTACGGGCAGGCGATACCCCAGCTCAAGGCCTTCCTTCATGACCAGGTGGGCTTGGACCCAGGCGAGGCCGACATGGCCGACGGTTGCGGCATGAGCCGTCACGACTGGGTAACGCCTTGGGCGATCAACCGGCTCCTCCGCTGGTCGCTCCGCCAAACCACCGGTCCCATGTGGCGCACGTCCCTCGATCACCCGGGCAGCGGGACGCTGACTTACCGCCTCAAGGGCATCCCATTCCAAGGAAAGACTGGCACGATCGATTGCGTCAGCGCGATCTCCGGCTACCTGGATGTCGACGGGCGGACCGTGGTCGTTTCGATCATCCTCAACAATTTTGCATGTACGTCGCACGATGCAAAAGAACTGGAAAATATGCTGGTTGAGAAGATTACGGTGAACCTTTCGGGTGGCACGCGGCGTGCGTTAAAGTAAGCGATGCGCCTGATCCGCCAAGCCTTCCCGTCCCGCGCAATCCTATTGATCCTGATGATCGGCCTGATCGACCTGATCACGACCGCGATCCTGCATGCGAGCGGTCAGATCGTGGAGATGAATCCGCTCATGCGTGGCTTCATCAACCGGAGCGAGTGGCTTTTCGTCGGGGTGAAGGGTATGACCCTGCTCGTGGGCTGGCTGATGCTCGTGCACTATGCGCGGCACAACATCAATTTCGTACGGCGCGCCTGCCTGTTTGGCTCCGCCGCTTATGTGGTGGTTTGGCTCGTCTGGTTCCTGCACGGCGCAGGTTAGGCGGAGGCGCGCGTGCCCGGCTTCGTGGCCGGGATTCTGGCAAGCCACTCGGGCACTTCTTGAGGGGCGTACGTCTCCGCCTCCACCCGATAGGCCGCGAAGAAAGGCACGCCGGGGTCGAAGTCCACGCTGCGATCGATGAGCACGGCAATACCGGCAATTACGGCCCCGTGAGCCTTGACCGCTTCCGCCGCTTCCAGCACGGACATTCCGGTTGTGAGGACGTCGTCCACGATCAGCACCCGCGTGCCCGGCGCCACATAGGCATTTCGACGAAGCTTCTTCACCCCGTCGACGGTCTCGGCGTACCGGGTAGGCAAGCCCATCTGGCGACCAACTTCGAACGCGATGATGATGCCACCGGTGGTGGGGCCGGCTACAAGCTCGATCCCGGCGTCGGCGAAGTGAACCGCTACTTCAGCGCAGAGTGCGCTCAGAACGTGGGGTTGTTCCAGAATTCGAAACTTCTCGAAGTAAACGTCGCTGTGACGGCCGCTTGCGAGTAAGAAATGTCCCTTGAGGATGGCGCCGGATTCTTCGAGGAGCTTGCCGAGGTCAACCGGCATGCACTTGCTCCGGCCGAAGCGGCGTCGGCGTCGGCACGTACTCCACCTCGCGGCCTTCCTTCTCCGAGGCCACGACTTGTTTCAGCGCCACCAGCGCTACCTCGATCTGGCTGTGATCGGGTTCCCGGGTTGTAAGGTATTGGCTCCAAAGCCCGGGCTTGAAGGCGTAGTTGATCAACTTCGTGTTCCGGAACTTGCCGGCAAACCGGAGCGCCTCGTAGGCGATCCCGGCGATGATGGGCAGGATCATCAACTCGACAAAGACTCGAATAGCCACGTTCTGGTAGCCCGGCAAGTCTGGAATCGGGTAGCGGGGAACGAATGTGAAGACGAGCAGACTCAGGATGAGCACGATCATGGCGAAGCTCGTACCGCAGCGCGGATGGAGCCGGGTCTGCGCCTCACAGTTCGTGATGTCGAGGTCATGGCCCGCCTCGAGCGTATTGATCGCCTTGTGCTCGGCGCCATGGTAGCAAAAGACGCGGCGAATGTCCGGCATCAGGCCGATCAGCCCGACGTATCCGATGAAGAAGGCGATCTTGATGAACTCGGTGATGATGTTCTTGCCCATCGGGCTGACGCCCAACCTTGTGAACTGCTCGGCGATCGTGTTCGGCAGTACCACGAAGATGCCGATGCCGATCAAGATTCCTATCACGAGCGTCGAGCCGATCGCCGCGTCCTGAATCCGATTGGAGGTCGGCGGCGCCGGTTCGGAGATGGGGTCCGGCTCGGGTTGCGGGTTGTCCGACGGCGGCTGATAGGCGTCGTCGAGCTGAATCTTGGTCGCGAACCGCATCGCGCGGCCACCAAGGGCCATCGCGTCGAGAATCGCCAACGAGCCACGAAGGAAAGGGAACTTGAGCCACTTTTGCCGGCCAATCCACGTTTTCTCGATGGCCTCGGTGTGGGCGATGATCTCGCCGTTCGGCGCCCGGCAGGCGACCGAAAAATAATGGGGCGAGCGCATCATGACGCCCTCGGGAATGGCCTGGCCACCATATTGAAGGTACTCGCGGGTGTACTCTTCACCGGCCATCGGGTTGAGTGTACCTGCGGGGCCGCTCGGGTTCCGGCGGGGGCGGGACCGCAATGCCAACCCACAAAATCGCCGGAAATGTTAACGGTTTCTCATAGAATTGGGACCTTTGACCCTTTTCACTCGGCGAGATGGCAAAAGTCTCGTCTAAACTCCTGTCGGTCTCTAGGAGGGCCATCACATGCTTACTGGCATCAAACCAGGGGCGTTGGTGCTCACCGAGGAAGAGGCGTTCGCAATTCTGTCCTTGTGTCTCACAAGTCCACAGGTTATGGATGCGCTTTCGGAAAGGGCCGTGAAAAAGCTTGCGGATTATTGCTCTCGTCATGGAAAGCGAGAGGACGGCCATTATTCAAATCCGCCGCAAGTGGTCACGGCAGTGAGCTAAACGGTTGGCGGGAAGTTTTCTTCCCGCCTCCTCTGCTTTTTGGGGGCGTAAAATCCGCGCGTGCCGACCGTTGCCGAGATTCTCGAAGCGCTCCAAGCCGTGGCGCCGGCCGAACTCGCCTTCTCATTCGACAAGATCGGGCTCCAAGTCGGTGATCCGCGCTCGGAAGTGCGTCGAGCCACGGTCGCGCTGGACCGATCGCTCCTCGCCATCCGTTCGGCGATCGAGAGTGGCTCTCAGCTTCTTCTGACCCACCACCCCATCGTTTGGGAGCCGTTCACCCATCTCACTCCCACTTCCGACGCCGAAATCGGGATTCGCGAGCTGGTTCGCGGCGATGTCAGCATGGTCGCCGCTCATACGAATTGGGATTGTGCGAGGGGCGGCGTCAACGACGCGCTCGCCGAAAAGCTCGGGTTGAGCGAACTGTCTGATTTCGGTTCCGCGTCGGAGTACGAGGCGCTCAAGATGGTGGTGTTCTGCCCCGAGGATGCGGTGGATCGCATCCTGGATGCCGCCTCCGCAGCGGGCGCAGGCGTCATCGGCGGCTACCGCCGGTGCGGATTCGCGGGGCAGGGTCACGGGACGTTTGACGCACCCTCAAACTCGAATCCCGCCAAGGGCAAGCCGGGAGCGCGCAACCGGGTACCCGAACTTCGGCTCGAAATGGAGCTCCCGCTCGGCCGTCGTGCGGCCGTCGAAGCGACCGTGAGGGCCAACCATCCGTACGAGGAGCCGGCGATCGACTTTCTGGTTGTCCGCAAGCGCGGTCTTCCCGCCGGCCGCAAGGGCCGGCTGGCGAAGCCTCTACGCCTCGCCGAGTTCCTGTCAACGGTT
>DATGIR010000205.1:0-2768 GCA_035295605.1 Fimbriimonadaceae bacterium
CCGATTCGCAATGCTGACAGCGAAGTGACCGCGAACATGTTCTTCGTCGAGTACAGCAAGGACGGCGCCGACCCTAAGAAGCGGCCGGTCCTCTTCGCCTTCAACGGTGGTCCCGGCTCCTCGACGATGTGGCTGCACATGGGCACCATCGGCCCCCGGCGTGCCCACATGAACGACGACGGCAGCATGCCGCAACCTCCGTTCGAAGTGACCGACAACCAGGAGACCTGGCTGAACTCGTCCGACCTCGTGCTGTTGGACGCGGTCGGCACCGGCTACAGCCGCCCGACCTCTTCGACCGACCGTAGCTTCTACGGCGTGCAGGGCGACCTCCAAGGTTTTACCGCCGCGATCAAGGAGTTCCTGAGCCGCGAGCACCGGTGGGGCTCGCCAAAGTTCGTTTGCGGCGAGAGCTACGGCGGCATCCGGGTCGCCGGTCTCAGCTTCACCCTTCTCCAAGCGGGTATTGCGCTGAACGGAATCATCTCGATTTCGGGGGTGATGAACGAGGCGACGCTCAGCAACGGCCGCTTCAACGACCTCCCGTTCTTCTCCTTCCTGCCGTCGGAGGCCGCGGTGGCTTGGTATCACAAGCGGCTCGCGCCCAAGTATCAGGGAATGCCGCTCGAGGCGCTCTGCTCCGAGGTCGAGAAGTTCACGACCGGCGAGTACGCGGCAGTGCTCAACGAGGGCGATACCGCCTCGGCCAAGGACAAGGCCGACGTTATCGCCAAACTATCGGCATACACCGGCATTCCCAAGAGCTACTACCAGACCAGCAACATGCGCATTCGCGCGCAATCGTTCATGGCCGAGCTCCTGCGCGATAAGCAGGAGAGCGTTGGCCGGTACGACGCACGCCTGATCGGCCACGTGACCGACGGCAGCAACGGCCGGCCGGACTTCGACGCGAGCGACGCGGCCACCTCGCCGGTGTTCATCTCCTCGTTTAACCAGTACGTCGACGGCGAGCTCAAGTTCCACCCGAGCGATTACCGGGCCGACCTCGATTACCGCGGCACCGCCTATCAGTTCATCGGCGGCTGGGACTACGGCATCAACCAGGGGTATCCGGACACGAGCCAGAACCTTCAAAGGTGCATGGACCAGAACCGGTACATGAAGGTGATGCTGTGCTGCGGGCGCTATGACCTGGCCTGCCCGTACATGGGAATGCGCTACGTTATGGCGCACTTGGGAGAGGACCCGGCCCTCGCCAAAAACATCCACTTCGAGTACTACCCGGCGGGGCACATGATGTACATCGAGAAGAGCAGCCGGGTGAAGCTCCAAAACGATGTGGCGAATTTCGTCGCCGCTTCGGTTCCGCACTAAACGGCACGCTCAATCGGGCGTCATAGACTGGTGGCGCATCCGGCTTGGCCGGGTGCGCCGACCCACTCCAGTCATTCGATGAAGGCACCATTGCGAAGTGCGTCTATTGTCACACCAACCCGGGCGTGAAGCCGAATTCGACCGGGGAATTGACTCGCCCGACTACGTCGCACCCACCCCCCGAGGGCTAGGGGCGGCCGCCGGGAGGCTCCTCGCTACGGACTTGCTCGACGTTCGAAATCGGGACGCATTTTTGGCCAACCCCACCGCCTGCGCCGCCAATATTCCGCTTTCTGAGCTGCCCCAGTGCCCCTTTGAGTTGCCGCCGCCGGGAGGAGTGGTTCGGATTGCCGATACCGGCGCCGAGGCGCATGAGGCGCTGGTTGTCCTGCAGAACTCCAGCCGTTCCGCATCACTTGTTCCAACTGTCGCCGGACGCCCCACCGGCGGCGATCGCTTCCGGCTCTGGGGAGTGTCGTCCCACCTTTCAGAGGGCGAAGCCGCCGCGCCGGCCCGAGCCCTCTGCCTGGCTTGCGGGACGGGCCGAGAAGCGGTGGTTCTAGCTGCAGCCGGCTGGGAAGTGACGGCAATCGACATGCTCGCAGACGCGATCGAGCGGGGGAAGCTATTGGAGCAACGGTACGTGCCGCCGGGCAAGGCGCCCATTCGGTGGCTCCCGGCCGATCTGCGCAAGACGCTTCCGGACGAAATCGGCGAGTTCGAGCTGATTAGTCAGTTCTTCTTCGCCGACCGGTCTACCCCGGATCGCGTGGCCAGGCACCTCGCCTGCGGCGGAGTGGCGCTCCTCGAGGCCTTTTCCGAGGAGCATTGGCGCGAGCGCGGCCGACCTTCGGCATCGCGCGTGCTTCGGTCGGACACCTGGCCGGCGGAGTTCTCGGTACGCTTCGCCGAGGGTTACCACGAGGGGCGTCACACAACCCGAATGAAGGTTCAACGACCCTGACCTTCGCCCGGTTCTGCGCGACTAATCGGTGTGATGAACGGTTCGCCGGCATCATATCTCGATTTCAGGCGGCTCTCCGCGCCGTCTGTTGGCTCAGATGGTCGGCGCTCCGGGCTTCGACCTCATTTGAGCGGTGGGCTGCCGATTTTCCTCATCGCGGCCCACATCTTTCCTTTGAATTGCACGCTTCCGGGTCACCGAAAATGAGTTGCACGGTGATCCCGGCCATGGTATGAAGGTTTCTGCCACGCTAAGTCATCAAAGGCCCTCCATGATTCGGCGCCCAGGAAGCAGGTACGACGAGGCTTCGCTCATCGCTGCCGCGCGCAACGGTGACCGCGCCAGCTTCGACGTGCTGGTGGATCGATATCGCCAGAAGGTGCGCGCCTACCTGGTTCGGCGATTGCCGGCAGGGGACGTCGACGACGTCCTTCAAGAGAGCCTGATCGCGGCATGGAAGGCGGTTCCT
>DATGIR010000206.1:0-14404 GCA_035295605.1 Fimbriimonadaceae bacterium
TCGGGAGGCTCACGTTCTTGGCGATGAGTGCCTTGGCGTCGGCGACGATGCTCCCGACCGACCGGCCGTGAACGTCCGCCTTGACCACCACGTGGCGCTTCGCATTCATTCGCCCTATCGAGGAAAGCCCCTGCTTCACCGAAATCGTGGCGAGCTGGCTGAGGGGGACCTTCTGGCCCGACGACGCCGTCACGAGCAGGTTGCCGATCGCCTCCGCGTTGTTCCGGTATCGGCTCATCATCCGAACCTGGATGTCGAAGTGCCTCTCGCCCTCGTAGAAGGTGCTCGCGGCGGTCCCCCCGATCGCGTTCTGAACCACCCCCAGCACGTCGGCGACGTTGATCCCGTACCGGGCGATCGCCGTCCGGTTCGGCTCGATATCGAGGTCGTCGATTCCGGATACGTCTTCGACGGCTACATCCGTCGCGCCCTTCACCTTCCGAAGCTGCGTCGCGAGCTCGTTCGCCTTCGCGATCAAGATCTTCGTGTCGTCCCCCTTTACGAAGATCGCGATCGGCGTGTTGATGCCGGAAATGAGCTCGTCGTTGCGCATCTCGAGCTCCTGGGAGAATTCGAGCTCGACGCCGGGGAATTGGTCGAGCGCTGCTCGAAGCTGCTGCTCCAACTCCGACTTGCTACGCGCACCGACCCACGTCTTCGGGTCCTTCAGCGGGATCGAAATCTCGCAGTTGCTCACCTGCTCCGGGTCACCGCCCAGCGAGGCCCGGCCGACGTAGCTGATCGCGTGCTCGACGTTCGGGTTCTTGAGGACGACCGCCTCCATCCGCCCCGCCAACTTGGAGGCCTCGGCGAGGGAGATGCTCGTCGGCAACGTCGCGCGGACTCGGAAGTTGTTCTCGTCCAGGCTCGGGAGGAACTCCGAACCGGTCACCGTGAAGAGCAGCACGCTCAAGACCGTGAGAAGGAGCCAAACCAGCGTCACCCGCCCCGGCCGCCGGATGGAGCGGTCGAGGTTCTTCTCGTACTTCGCCCGCATCCACTGCACCATCTTGTTGGCCGGCTTCGGGTGCCCGCCTCGAAGCAGAACCACGCACAGCGCCGGGGTCGCGACGTACGCCATCACCACCGAGCCGACCATCGAGAAGATGATCGAAAGGGCAAGGGGCACGAACAGTCGCCCTTCAATCCCGCGTAGTGCCAGGAGCGGGATAAACGCCGCAACCACGATCAGGATCGCGAAGAACACCGGACGTCCCGCCTGCGCGGCGCCCCTCAGCACCACCGTGTCGAGCGATTCACCCTCCTTCCAGGCTTCGCTTACGTTGCGGTAGATGTTCTCGGTGAGCACGATGCTCGCGTCGATCATCATGCCGATGCTGATCGCGAGTCCGCCTAGCGAAAGCAAGTTCGCGGAGATCCCCGCCCGCCACATCAGAATGAAGGCGACGAGCATGCACACCGGCACCGCGAGCGCCGCGATTGTCGCCGCCCGAAGGTTGCTGAGGAGGAGAAAGAGGATCAGGATGACCAGGACCTCGCCGGCGATCAAGGCGTCCTTGACGGTGTCGATGCTGTGCTTGATCAGGATCGACTGATCGTAAAGAGGCACGACCGAAACGTCGGCCGGCATGTCTTTCTTGAGCGCCGCCAACCGCTCTTTCACCCGCTGAATCACGTCCGCCGTGTTCGAACCCAGACGCAGGATGACGATCCCCGAAACGACCTCGCCCTTGGCGTCCTCGCTCACCGCGCCCTGCCGCTCCTCGGGTCCCAGCTCGACCGTCGCGACGTTCCGCACGAAGGTCGGCGTGCCGTTCTTGGCGGTTACGACGATGTTTGCGATGTCCTCGGCCGACTCGAGCAGGCCGATCCCGCGGACGATGTACTGTTGCCCGCCGTGCTGGACGAAGTTGCCGCCCGTGTTCTGGTTGTTCTTGCTGATCGCGGTCGTGACGTCGTCGAGGCTGAGCCCCACTGCCCGCAGGCGTGCCGGATCGACGTTCACCTGGAACTGCTTGACCTCGCCGCCGAAGGATAGGCAGTCCGCCACGCCGCTGACCGCTTTGAGCGCCGGTGTGATCGTCCAATCCTGGATCGTCCGGAGCTCCATGTTGGTGCGGGCCGGACTCTTGACCGCATAGATGTAGATCTGGCCGGTGCCGGTGTCGTTCGGGCCCATCGAGGGCGTGATACCGGTCGGCATCGTCACGTTTCCGATCGACTGGAACACCTGGTCGCGCGCCCAGTACACGTCGGCGTCGTCCTCGAAGTAGACCGTCACCACCGAGATACCGAACTTGGACTCGGAGGTGATCTTGGTCGCCTTCGGGATTCCCTGAAGCCCGACTTCGAGCGGGTGGGTAACAAGCTTTTCGACCTCCTCCGCCGCAAGCCCGGGGGCGCTCGTGTCCACTTCGACCCGCACCGGCGTGATGTCCGGGAACGCGTCGATGTTCATGTTGCGCATCGCAAGCAGCCCGCCCGCGACCATCAGAAACGCGCAGCCCAGCGACACCAGCCGCTGCTTGATGACCCCCTCGAGGAATCGCTCGATCACGAGGTGCCGCTCTTGCCGCTCTCCAGCTGTTCCTGGGCCTTCTCGATGAGCACGTTGCCGCTCACGACGACTTGATCGCCCGAGACCAGCCCCCGAAGGACGGGGACCTTCTTGCCCACCGGCTCACCAACCCGGACCTCGCGCTTGGCAAACTGCCCGGCCCCGACCTGGACGTACACGACCTGCTTGCCGCCCTCCTCCATGACCGCGTCCGCCGGAATCGCTATCGCATGCTGCGCGGCGCGGCTGCCGATCACCACGCTCGCGAACATCCCCGGCTGCAACGTCCAACCCGGATTCTTCAAAACGGTCCGCACGAGCACCGTCCGCGTGTCCGGATTCACCTCGCGCGCCACATACCGCACCCGGCCCGTGAAGCTCTTGTCGGGAAACGCAGAGACGTGAACCTGGACGCTGTCACCTGCCGCCACTCCGGCCAGGTCCTTTTCGTAAACCTGGGCGTCCACAAAGACCTCGTCGAGGTTGACGATCCGCGCGAGAGCGGTGCTCGTATCGGTGTTCTGGCCGACCACCATGCTTCGCGCCGCGACGAGCCCGTCGATCGGCGCAACGAGCGGGATCACGACGTGGCCGCTCTGCAGGCCGTGAAGCGCTTCGCCCGGCTGGACGCCATAGAGCTTGAGCGTGTTCCCCGCGCTCTGAACGGCGATCCGCGCCTCGTCGTACGTGTCCTGGGCCGATTGGAGCGCCTGCGAAACCGGGATGCCCGACTTGTGAACGGTCTTCGCTCGCGCGTATTGCGTGTGGGTCAGTCGTTGGGCGGTCAGGTCGCTCCGGTACGTCTGCTCGTCCTGCTGGACCTTGCTCTGCGCCGCCTGAAGCGCGGATGCCCCGTTCAGGTTTTTGTTGTAGATCGTTTCCTGCCGCGAGAGCTCCTGACGGGCGAGTCGCTCCGCAGTCTTGGCCTGACCATCGGACGCTCGCGCCGAATTCAGCGCGGTCTCCGCGTCTTCGAGTTGCTGCCGCGAAAACACGCCGCCCTTGAAGAGGGTTTCTGCCCGATGGTAGTTCGACTCGGTCGAGTGGAGCGTCGTCGCGGATTGGCTCGCCGCCGCCTGTGCGACCGCGTAGGCGTTCTGCGCGTCCTCGAGAGGCTTCCGGGTCGTCTCGCCCATCTCGACCAGCTGCCTCGTGCTCGCCAACGCGAGCTTGTCGACCTTGATCGTCGCCTCGTCGCTTCCGACCGCCGCATCCGCCGCATCGGCCGCCTTCCGCGCATCCTCCACCGGCTGCTCGCTGAGCGAGCCGTATCCGGCAAGCTTCTTCTGCTGCTCGAGTTGATGCCTTGCCAACTCGGCGTGCGAAACCGCGGACTGGTACGCCGCCTCCGCCGTCGCGAGGTCGACGCTGTCTACGGTAGCGATCACCTCGCCTTTATGAACCCGGTCGCCGACGTTGACCCGTGCCTCGCTGATCTTTCCGGGCAGCCGGGAGGTGATCTGGACCGTGCCCGAGTCCGTCGGCGCGATCTCGCCCGTCGGCTGCGTGGTTGCCGTTAGACGGTCTTCCCCCGCCGTGATAACGCTGATTCCCGCCAGCTTCACGCTCTCCGGGTCCATCGCGACTCCGTTGGCGTTGCCGAACTTCACGAGCTTGGGCGGCATCGGCTCCGTCTTGGCGTCGGCAGCATCGGTCTTTCCGGAGCAACCGGCAGCGCCGAGCGCTGCCAGGAAGGCCAGTGTGTACAACGCCGAGTTCTTCACTTGGTCACCGCCTCCGGAAGCTTCCCGGTTGCCGCCAGTATCTCGTCTTGCGCCTTATAGACCGCCGCCAAGCTGTTGATATAGCCCACCCGCGCGTTACGAATCGTCGATTCGGCGTCGATGACGGGAAGAATCCCGGTCGCGCCTTGCTGGTACCCGAGCTGCGCCATCGCCAGCAGGGTCACCGACGGGTCGAGGATCTCCTTCTTGTAGCTCGCGGCCGCCTCGAGCGCGGTCACCATATCCGAATACGCCTGAGCCACCTGCTGATCGACCTGGTTCTTGGCTTGTAGCTCCTGCGCCTCCGATTGCTTTCGGCTCTCCTTGGCCGCCCGTATCGACTGCGAGATGCTCCCGAAGTCGAAGAGAGGGATGCTCGCGCTGAGGATCACGGTGTCGATCGGCGATTGGGTCGAGCGCTGGTAGCTCACGCCGAGGTCGGGGAAGCGGGAGGCCTCCACCTGGCGGACCGCGTAGCCCGCCGCGCGGGTTTGCGCCGCCGCCGATCTGAGCAGCGGACGATGATCGCGGGCCTGGGCTTGAAGCTCCTTCAGCGCCGGCAGTCGCGGAGTGGGGAACGAGGTGTCCGTGCGGAAATCCACGGTAAGTTCCGTCGGCGTCGAGGCGGCCCTGCCGATGAGCGTGTTGAAGCCGATGAGCGCCGTTCGCTCCGCGGCGCTCGCGGTGATGAGAGCTTGCTTCGCGTTAGCCACGTCGATCGAGGAGCGTACGACATCCCCGTGCGGTGAAGCGCCCGCCTGCTCCTGTTTCACCGTCAGGTCGTAAATCCTCTGGGCCTCCTTAAGGCTCACGTCGGCGATGCGGGCCTGGGCCTGCGCGGCCGCCAGTGACCAGTACGCGTCCCTGATCTGCTGCTCCAAGCCCAGCAGAGTTTCCTGAAATGTGAAGCGAGCCGCGCTAAATTGAGCGTTGGCGCCTGCCGCCTGATACCGCCGCTGCCCGCTGAAGTCGATCGTCTCGCCGAGGTCGAAGAAAGTGTCCGTGTTGTTGCCGTTCAGGGTAGGCGCCGTGCTCGTCCCTTGCACGTGGCTCCCTCCGAGCGTGAGCGGCGGGAAGGCGGCCAGCGAGCGGTAGTTAGCGTAAGCCGATTCGACCCCCGCCTTTCCCGCCGGAACCTGCGGGTTGTGCCCTAGGCCGAACTTCACTGCGTCGTCCACGCTCATCGGCGCTTCTCCTTGCCTGATCGCAAGTGCGGGCATGCAAAGCATCGTGGCGGCCACGCAAGCGCCGATGCTCAAACGCTGGGAGGGTACACGGCGGTCGCTTCCGATTGGCTTCATCTGGCGAACTACTATACTCCGGTAGAGTACCTATCCGTGTCTCCGGAACCCCAAATGCGCCAAATCCCCGTAGGGATCGGCCGATTCCGGTGGTCACGGGATCGCGCCTGTCATGGCACACTTAACACCGCATGTTCGGCTCGCTGCTTCTTGCCCTGGTCCGGCACGACTCTCCGACGCAGTACGCGCCGCCCGAGATGTGGGCGCTCGGCACTGCCGCCCCGCCCCGAATCGGCCTCGTCGGCGACTTGACCGGCGACGGGCACGCCGCCTTGATTTCCGTCAACCCCAGGGGCGACTGCTCGATCGACGTGAGCCAGACCATCGAGAGCTCCAAACCGGCGAGCCCGGCCACCGCCATCGAGCACTGGGGGAAGGACTGCCAAGCCGTCACAATCGGTGAGTTCGACGACACCCCCGGTGCGGACGTCGTCGGCATCTTCAGCGGAACCGAGCTCCGTCTTGCCGGCTCTTTCAGGGACGGACACTTCAAGGACACCTCGCGTTGGGCCGTCCTTCCCGGCGCTCTGCCGCAGCCCGCGCTCGCCGCGTTGGACGGTGGCAAGACGGTCCTCGCCTTCTCGACCAAGAGCGGCGCCGCGTTCGAGGTGGACTCGAAAAGCAAGACGGTGACACCCGCCCGCGTCCCCGGCGGTCTCGTCTGGATCGGCGACGCGGGCGACCGTCTCGCCGCCCAGGACGCCGGTGGCAGCCTCTTCTGGCTCGACAAGAAAACCCTCGCGAAAGGCGCCAAGTTCGGCTCCGAGCCCAAGGGTTGGCGCCCCGCCGCCGAGCCTGGTCGGGTCGCCTTCGGGTTGCATGTTTGGACTCAGGCCGGCCTCGGCGACCTCAAGCCTGAAGACCTCCCCGCCGCCGACGAAACCTACGCTTTCGGTCCTCTCACCGGCCCTGAGCAGGATCTCGTCGCCTTCCGCTATGGCAAGGAGATGCATACCGCCAACGAAGTGATGCTCCGTCGGAACGCCGATGCCCAGCTCGACAGCTCCAACGACGGCCTCCTGGATTCCTGGAAGCTTAACGGCTACCGTGGACTCGACCTCAAGGCCTTGGGCTGCAAGCCGGGCAGCGCCGACGTCATCTGCCTCGTTTCCCGGTTCGATGACGTGAACCAGGACCGGTTCAAGACCGACATGGCGAGGGTGGTCAAGTTCTATGCCGACCTCAACGTGAAGAACCCCGACGGCTCGACCGGCATTCGCTTCCATCCGATCTATCTCGACCCGGTGACCGGCAACGACAAGAACAGCCCGTGGTGGACCAATCGCGACAAGTTCCGGCCCGAGAAGTGGCGGGGCGTGGTCCACTGGATGCAAGTCACGAGGGGCGGCGGCGGCCAGGCCAACGAGCTCAGCGACGGCGGGACCTGCGGCGAGGGCGCGCTCTGGGCCGTCTTCGTTCACGAATTCGGCCACCAACTCGGCCTCAACCACGAAGGCTTCTGGCCCAACGGCTCGTGCCCCATCTACTCGAGCCTCATGAACTACAACTACAGCTACGGGTACGAGGACAGCCGCGACAAGATCCACTACAGCGACGGCTCGCTGAGCAAGGTCGTGTTGAAGGAAACGGACCTCGACGAGGTGCTGCCCTATCCCTACGAGAAGGTGAAGTTCCTCGAGAAGGGGCCCTACCACTACCACCTCAAGGCGAACGGCGACACCACTCTCATCGACTGGAACTGGAACGGCGTCTTCGGCGAGCACCACGTGCGCGCGAATATCAACTACGCCTACTCGATCAGCGGCGGAACCCGTCACGACACCGGCAAGACCGAGACCGCGCCCTGGCTCTTTACCCACGGAGGCAAGCCGTTCATCCTTTACGGCGCCCGCTCGACCGACAAGGACAACAAGACCGACCCCACGGTGAGCCCGGACAAGCCCGGCCGACTGCTACTTCGCCGGATGGGCAAGCCGCAGGTTTGGGATAACGCTTGGACGATCGAGGAAGGCGGCCTGACCGGCGACCCCGTCGCAATCAGCGCGGGTGGCGCGATCTACGCCTTCTACCAAACGTCGTTGGGGGTCGCGATGCGGCGCATCGTGGTGGGGAAGAGCGACTTGACCATGTCGCAGGCCACCTACGTCGCCGAGGAATCGAGCCTCGTCCCGACCGTTGGCGAGTACGCCGGCCGCGTCTATCTCTTTCTCTGGAATCCGGGGAACGGCGCCGTGAAGTACAAGCTCCTGAACGGTCGCGGCGTGTTCGACAAGGAGTTCACCCTCGACACCACCAGCACGAGCCCGGTCGGCCTGACGACCGACACGATCAACGGCGACGCGATCCTCGGACTTGCCCAGGACCAGGATAAGGATAGGAAGCGCCGCTGGCAGGTGCGCCGGTATCGGGCCGTCGACGGCAAACTCGTTCAGCAAGGCGAGCCCGACTGGATCGAGGGGAAGGATGGCCGCGCCAACGGCATCGGGCGCATCACCGTCCTCTTCGAGAAGAGCCGCGACGCCGGCCCCAAGGGGCGCATCTACCTCTTCTGCCTGGGTGGCCACGGCACCGAGAATCCTTGGGCCTGCGAGTACGTCGCCCAGCAGATCGCCGACAAAACCGTGCGCGGCGGCTGGCTCGTGAAGCGCTACTACGACGAGTGGTCGCAATCCCGGTCGTCCTGCTCGGCGATGTGGTGGGACAAGGACATCATGTACGCGGTTCGGTGGGTGGACGGAGGCTACGGCGCGTCCGACAACACGCTGCAGATCGCCTACAACGGCTCCGGCATCACCGATCAACCATTCGGCGACTACGACGACCTGACGTTCATTCGCGGCTTTGGGCTCACCAACAGCATCGTCTGGCTCAGCAAAGGCTAGCCGAGGCCGGAAAAATACAGCTCCTCATCCTTCCCGAGCTTGATCTTGATCGTCACCGTCTTAACGATCGCGTAACTCCCGTCCTTGCCGACCGATTCCGTTAGGACCGCGGGAATGGCTTTATAGCCGGGTCCGTCCACAATCGCCGTTCGCGTGACGATCCACGCGGCACCGGTCCATTTCACGGATGGGTCGCTCAAATGATTTGCGAGCCACTGCCGTTCCGCAACCGAGGTGCCCGAGGATCCCCCGTAACCCACGCCGTGCGAGAGTTCTGCATGCCGGGGGCCCTTGAGCGGAAGCGCGGGGTCGTCGTCGCCGAACCGGCAGAAAGAGAGCGCGTCCTCGGCGTTCTCGATCCTGACGAGTCCCTTGAGATCGGCGAGGCTGTCGAGCTGGGTAACCGCCAAGCCATGGGACACGTATCGTTCGCCGGAGCAGTCGTAACAACCGGCCGGCATGTGAAATCGAAGCTTCGCACCCGGAAGCAGCCAACTCGGCTGTCTCGCCACGGGTGGGAAGATCTGTCCCCGGATGACCGCTCCGAGCCCGCATGCAACCACGAGCCCCAGCAAGATGAACATCGCTACCCAGGCCCTTCGTGCAACTCGGCTGCGCGTGTTCTCGGAAATGTCCATTAGCCTATTCCTTCAACCTATTGACGCTTGTTCGCGGTTCCGTCGTCGAAGCCCACGTGGTCAACCCTTGCCCGATCCGACCCAAAGCGAACCCCCATCCGGCCACATACGTCAACCTAATAGCGTGCTCGCCGCACTCCTCTTGTTAATGCCCGGCGTTCAAAAGCTCATTCCGTTCTACTCGGAGCCGTCCCGCCCGCAATTCCATTTCACCGCCAAGAAGGGCTGGATCAACGATCCTAACGGCCTCGTCTATTTCAACGGCCAATACCACCTCTTCTTCCAGCACAACCCCTGGGGGACCGAGTGGGGCAACATGACCTGGGGCCATGCCGTCAGCAAGGACCTCGTGCGTTGGACGCAGCTTGACGACGCCATCGAGCCCGACAAGCTCGGCACCATCTTCTCCGGCTCCGCCGTCGTGGACGAGAACAACACCAGCGGCCTCGGCGAGCCGGGCAAACCCGCCCTTGTCTGCATCTACACGGCCGCCGGGGGGACCAGCAAGGAGTCCGCGGGCCGGCACTTCACCCAGTGCCTCGCCTACTCCCTCGACGGCGTCACCTTCACCAAATACGCCGGCAACCCGGTTCTCCCCCACCAAGTCGTCAACAACCGAGACCCCAAGGTGATCTGGTACGAGCCGACCAAGAGCTGGATCATGGCCCTTTATCTCGACGGCCACCGCTTCGGCTTCTTCGGCTCGCCCGACCTCAAAACGTGGACTAAGCTCAGCGAGGTCGAGGTCGCTGAGGCCGCCGAGTGTCCCGACTTTTTCCCCCTCCCGCTCGACGGTGACGCGTCGAAGACAAAGTGGATCCTATGGACCGCGCCGGGGCTCTACCGGATTGGGAGCTTCGATGGCGCCACCTTCAAGCCCGAATCCGCCGCGCTTCGCTCGAACTTCGGAAACACCTCCTACGCGGCTCAGACATATTTCAACGATCCGAAGGGGCGGCGTATCCAACTTGCCTGGCTTCAGGGTTCCGACTTTCCGAACGCTCTCTGGAACCAACAGCTCGGGATTCCGACCGAGCTCACCCTTCACACTACGCCGGACGGGCCGCGGCTCTTCATCAACCCCGCCGAGGAGATGAACAAGCTTCGCGCTTCGGCCCTTTCGACGACGACCACGCCGAATCAAGGGGAGTACCGGTATGCCGCCGAGTCGGGGCTCTTCGACGTCGACATGGCCTTCAAGCCCGGCGACGGCTACTTCAAGTTCACCGTCAACGGCACCGACATCAGCTACAGCGCCGAAAAGAAGCAGCTTTCCACCTTCGACCCCAAGGCCGAGCGCAACCGAACCATCGAGCTGACCCCGATTCAAGGCGAAATCCACCTCCGCTTCTTCATCGATCGGGCGAGCATCGAAATCTTCGGCCAGGACGGGCTGATCTACATGCCGTTTGTGACCTACCCCGGCCACGGCGACGACCCCTACCTCGATCTGAAGGCCGAGGGCAAAGGCTGGACCATGCTTAAGATGGACGTCCACGCCTTGGCCAGCTCCTGGCGCAAGTAGCCCCGCGCTGATGTAGATTGAGCCGTCGATGCTCTATCCGAAGGATAAGTCCGTCACCGTCGCGCGGTCGGCCGATCGGCTGATCATCACGTATCGGTGGCGGATGCAGGGCGCATGGGCGCTGCTTGTTCTTGGCCTGTTTATGGGTTTGGTCGCCCCGCTCCTCCTGCTTTTGTTGGTGCCGCAACCGGCGTACGAGGGCCGGTCGGGAGGCCAAGCCGCCGGCCTTTTCATGTTCGAATTCATTGCGATACCAGTCGTGTACGGCGGGCTTGCATTCGTCCTCAATCGAACAATCGTCGTAGCGGATCGCGAGCAAATCCGCGCCACTTCGGGCCCGATCCCGGCGGCGCTCTCCCGTCACTTCGACACTAAGGGCGTGACCCAGTTCTTCGTGCGTCGGCCGGGATCGAGCCAGGGGCAATCGTCGATCGGGTCTGTGTACATGCTGGATGCCGAGCACGTAGCTCATCACCTCCTCGTCAACCTCCCGTCGACGTTTGCCGCCAGTCAAGTCGTCCACGAGCTCCAGGACTTCTACGGACTCGAAGACCTCGAAATCTACGGCGTGACGACCGACCCCGAGCACCCCGGTCCGCGCCCCAATTAACCGGCTTATGCCACGCTTGACGCGTGCGACAGGATGAGCGGCCAGATCCCGATGTGCTCCTACGCGAAGTGCAGGAGCAAGAGGGTCGTCGCGACCGTGGCCGGCTCAAGGTCTTCCTCGGCGCCTCCGCCGGCGTTGGAAAGACCTACGCCATGCTCTCCGAAGCTCGCGAGCAGCGCGAACGGGGAGTCGACGTCGTCGCCGGGTACGTCGAAACCCACGGCCGGAAGGAAACGATGTCGCTTGCCGAAGGGCTCGAGCTCTTGCCCCTCCGGGAGATCGAATACCGAGGCGTCAAGCTCACCGAGTTCGACCTCGACGCCGCCCTCGTGCGCAAACCCGAGCTCATCCTCGTCGACGAGCTCGCCCACTCCAACGCCCCCGAGTCGCGCCACCCTAAGCGCTGGCAAGATATCGAGGAGCTCCTCTTCGCCGGGATCGACGTCTACACGACCGTCAACATCCAGCACCTCGAGAGCCTGAACGACGTCGTGGCCCAGGTCACCGGCGTGATGGTCCGGGAAACCGTCCCCGACTCGATCATCGACCGCGCCGACGATATCGAGGTCGTCGACATTCCCCCGGAGGAGCTTCGCCAACGCCTTCGGGAAGGGAAGGTCTACCTCCCCGAGCGGATCGAGCACGCCCTCGAGGGCTTCTTCAGCACCGGCAACCTGATCGCACTGCGCGAGCTGGCTCTCCGACGGGCGGCCGACCGGGTCGACGCCCAAATGCAGCTCTATCGGGCCAAATCCGGTCACGGCGGCATCGGGACCCAGCGGCCTCGGATGATTGTCTGCATCGCCCCGAACCGGCTCGCGTCCCGGGTCGTCCGCTCGGCCGGCCGCATCGCGGCGACGACCCACGCTGAGATGATCGCCTTGTACGTCGAGAGCGACCGGCAGGCCCGGCGCTCGGCCGAAGACCATCAGCGCGCCGCCGCCGCGCTTCGCCTGGCCGAAAGTCTCGGAATGGAGACCGTGACCCTCAGCGCCCACGACATCGTCGGCGAAGTGGTGCGCTATGCGGAGAAGCGAGGCGCCAACCTGATCCTCGTCGGCAAGCCGATTCGGGCGCGGTGGCGCGAGGTGCTCTTCGGCTCCGTCGTCGACGAGCTCGTTCGGCGGAGCGGCGACGTCGACGTGCACGTCATCACCGGTCAGGCGGAAACGCGAAGTCGCCGCGTTCGGATCGAGATGCCGGAGGGCGCTTCCATTCGGACCTATCTTTGGACCCTTGCCACCGTGGCCGCGGCGACCGGAATCGGCGAGTTGATGCGCGGGCGGTTCGAACGGACCAACATCGTGATGATCTACCTGCTCGCGGTCGCAGCGGTTTCGAGCCGGTTCGGCCCCCGCGAAGCCGCCCTCGCTGCCTTCGCCAGCGTTGTCACGTTTGACTTCTTCTTTGTGCCGCCCATATATCAGTTCGCGGTTTCGGACACTCAATACTTCGTCACCTTCGCGGTGATGCTCGGCGTGGCCCTCTTGATCAGCTCGATGACCCTCCGAATCCGGCGCGAGGCAAGGCACAGCAGCGAACGCGAGCGCCGCACCGCGGCGCTGTTCGAGCTGAGCAAGGAGCTTTCGCGCCGTCGCTCGAAGGTCGACATCGCCGAGGTCGCCGCCGCTCAGATTCGGGCCGTGTTCGAAGGCGATGCCGTCGTGCTGCTCCCCAAGGATGACCGGCTCGCCGTCGTCGTCCCCTCGAAAGGCGGCTTTGAAAAGGATCCGAAGGAGCATGCCGCCGCCGACTGGGTCTGCGAGCATGGGGAACCGGCCGGCTCCGGGACCGAAACTCTCCCCAGCTCCACCGGACTCTATCTGCCGCTACAGGGCGAGAACAGCACGCTCGGCGTCGTCGGCTTCCGCTCCGCCAAGGCGGAGACGATGGCGCCAAGCCAGCGATTCCTCCTCGAAACCTTCGTGAACGGCCTCGCCGTAGCCATCGAGCGGGCAAACCTCGCCAAGGAGTTCCACGACGCTCGAATTCAGGTGGAGTCCGAAAAGATCCGCAGCGCCCTCCTCTCCTCCATCTCCCACGACCTGCGTACACCGCTCACCAGCATCGCCGGCGCCGCCAGCAGTCTGCAGGCGGGCATCGGCGACTCTCGCGAACTCGTCGACACGATCTTTCACGAGTCGATGCGCCTGAACGTGCAAGTCCAGAACCTGCTCGACATGACGCGTCTTCAGAGTGGCGACGTCGAGCTGAATTTGGATTGGCAGTCGATCGAGGAGCTCATCGGCTCGGCCCTCCGCCGCTCCTCCGAGCTTCTCGGCAAGCGAACGATCGACGTCAAGCTTCCCGACGACCTGCCGCTTCTCCAGGTCGACGGCGGTCTTGTCGAGAAGGTGTTCGTGAACCTGTTTGAGAACGTGGCCGCCCACACGCCACCTGGCTCTCCCCTCGAGGTGCGCGGCGACGTGCTCACCGACGCCATTCGAATCTCGGTCGCCGATCGCGGGCCCGGCATTCCCAAGGGCTCGGAGGCGCGGGTCTTCGAGCGCTTCTTTGGTCGCGGCGGCAAGGAGGCCGGCGGCTTTGGCCTCGGCCTGACGATCGCGCGGGCCGTCATGCGGCTGCACGGAGGGCGCGTCTGGGCGAAGAACCGGGACGACGGGCCCGGGGCCGTCTTCTTTGTGGAGTTTCCGAAACCGGCCAAGCCGCCCGAGGTTCCGAATGGCTGAGCCGACCAAGATTCTTGTGATCGACGACGAAGTAGCGATCCGCCGGTTTCTTCGTGCCAGTCTGGATCCGAAGCATTACGACCTCTTGGAGGCAGGCGACGGCGCCAGCGGGATGCGCACGGCGGCGTCCGAGAATCCGAGCGTTCTCCTCCTCGATCTCGGCCTTCCCGACATGGACGGAATCGACGTCGTGCGGAAGCTTCGCGAGTGGAGTCAGGTGCCCGTGATCGTCCTCTCGGCTCGGGGCCAGGAGCGGGACAAGGTTGCCGCCCTCGACGCCGGCGCCGACGACTATCTCACAAAGCCGTTCGGGATCGGCGAATTGATGGCGCGGATCCGTGTCGCCGTGCGCCATGCCCGCCCTGAATCCGAGAAGTCCGAGCCCGTCTTCGAGGCCAAGAACCTGCGCGTCGACATTCTCCACCGCCGGGTCTACAGCTTCGATCAGGAGGTGCATCTGACCCCCACCGAGTACAAGCTACTGCTGCACCTCATCCGCCACGCCGGCAAGGTCCTCACCCATCGGCAGCTACTCAACGAGGTTTGGGGCCCCGC
>DATGIR010000207.1:0-3431 GCA_035295605.1 Fimbriimonadaceae bacterium
GCGCTACCCACTCCCGTGACGGTCCACGATTGGGTTCGCGAAGCGGCCACCCGGTTGGCCATGGCTGGAGTCGATTCGTCCCGGCTCGAAGCGCAATTGCTCGCCGCCAAGTCGCAGGGAACCGAGCGAACCTCGGTTCTGGCGCATCCGCGCGCGGTCGCCCCGGCGGTGGCGGAGGAGCTGTTGGCCCGGCGCTTGGCCGGCGAGCCACTCGCCTACATCCTCGGCTATCGCGAATTCTATGGCCGCCGGTTCGGGGTGAACCCCTCGGTGCTGATCCCCAGGCAGGAGACGGAGATCGTGGTCGAAACAGCGCTCAAGCTGGCTCAGGATGGCGCGCGCGTGCTGGATGTCGGCACCGGATCGGGGTGCATCGCCATCACGCTGAAGCTGGAGCGCCCCGACCTCGAAGTATCCGGCGTGGATATTTCGTCAGCGGCGCTCGAAACCGCGCGGGCGAATGCCGAACACCTCGACGCCGACGTGGGTATCTCGGAGTCGGACCTGTTCGAGGGCATCAGGGGGACCTTCGATCTGATCGTCTCGAACCCGCCGTATATCGCCGACGGGGCCGAGCTGCCGCGCGAAATCCGTGACCACGAGCCGGGTCGGGCGCTCTTCGCCGGGCCGGACGGGATGCATGTTTACGGCCGGATTGCGGAGTCGGCCCGGCCTCCGCTGGTGGCGGGAGGCTTCCTGGTTCTCGAGCTGGGCGACGGAATGGCGGGACGGGTTCAGGCCGTGTTCGAAGTGAGCGGTTGGGAGGTTGTCGCGGTACACCCGGATTTGGGTGGCATGCCGAGGGCGATGGTCTTGCGCCGTCGCTAGGTCCCGCGCGTTTCTCCCCCCTCCGGGGGGAGTACTCGCCGCGAAGCGGCGAGGGAGGAGGGCGTCCACCGCCTCGCTCGTGCGCCCGACGCCCTCACCCAGTTCGCATCGCTCACTGCCTCTCCCACAGGGAGAGGAGACGCCAGTAGCTACTTGAGCGACCGCAAATACGCGATCAGCGCCTTGATGTCCGCATCCTTCAGCTTGCCGCGGAACGCGGGCATCTGACCCTGCTTCCCGTTCCTGATCATCTTCGTGATCCGGGCGTCGCTTGCCTTGATCCCCGCCAGCTTCGGGGCGTCGGTGGTTCCCTTCCCATCCGCCGCGTGGCACGTCTGGCAGTTCTTCACGTACAGCGCCTTCCCCGCCTTGATCAGCTTCGCCTTGGAGGACGGCTTCGGGGCGCTGGCGGCCCCGATCGGGCATAGCGCGACGGCTAAGAGCGCGGTGGCAAGCAGTCCGGTCAGACGAGGGTCAAGCTTTGGCATAAGCAAAAGACGCATCGCGAAGCGAAAGAATTCCCCGAACTCTACGGACTCAGTTCGATGAAGGTCGGCGCGTGGGGCGGCGCCGTCAGGTCGAGAATCGCCGTGTAGCTCCCGTTGGCCTCACCGCCGCCGACCAGCTTGACGGGAATCTCCTTGGTCGACTTCTTCTTCACCGACTTGGCGCTCGCTCCCGACGGCTTGCCCGCGCACGGCACGGAAAGGTGGTGGAAGTGGAGGTCGAAGTCGGAGTAGTTCCCCACGATCAACCCGTTTGGAATCGGCGTGAGCTGGATCGCGCCGGCCGGTATCGGGTTGATCTCGACCTTGTCTCCCGTCACGTGCACGACCAGGAAGTGGAAGAAGCCGCCCTCTTCCGGGGCCGCGTCGAGCGGGGCGCCGGCGCCGCCGGTGATGTAGTACTCGATGCCGTCGTGCGTCTGGTGGTTGAAAACGTGATCGTGGCCCTGAAACGCGTACTTCACGTTCCCGGTCTTATACATGGCCGCCACCATGTCGTGGTTCTTGACCCCGGCGCCGGTTTCGTCGTTGCCCTTGCGTGTGAAGAGCGGATGGTGGTGGAACACGACCTTCGGCTCCGGGCTGCTGAGCTCGTTGTTCAGCCAGCCGAGCTCGGCATCGGAGATGCCCGGCGAGGCGCCCAGTTCCTCCGTGCTGATCTCGATGAACTTCCACTTTCCGAACTTGAAGCTCCCAAACGTGGCGCCGAAGCGCTTCGTGTACTCCGCGTAAAACTCCTTTCGCTCGGCGATCTCATGGTTTCCGGGCGCGTTGTAGAACGGGCACGGGAGCCCGTCGATGAGCCCCTTGATCGCCTCGCACTCGCTCCGGTAGGTTTCGATCGGCTCGTCGTTGCCGAATACGATGTCGCCCGAGGAGAGCACGAACGCCGGACCAAGGTTCGCCACGTCCTGAAGGATCGACCTGAAGATCGGGGTTGGCGGAAGCCCGGCACCCACGGGCCGGTTGTCGCCGAGGGCGATGAAGTCGAAACTGTCGGTCGATGGCGGGAGCGGCTTGCCATTCGAGGCGCCAAACGCTGCGCCCGCGAGGGCTAGTACGGCGAGGGAGAGCATCGGCAGATGATAGCCCCCGCCCCCGGTTCGTAACGGTTTCTTAACAATTGAGAAAGGAACATCTCGTCACCTCGGGCATGGATTCGTCTCACCGGCGGAGCGGATCACCATCCACATGAGGTGGAATGACGGGAATGCTTGGTCCGGTACTGGCGCTTGTTTTGCTGCATCAGCAAGATCCGCCCGCGAACGATATGTCGACGTGGCCCGTTTCCCGAGAGCGGGAGCCGGATGCCCAGGAGACGCATTTCGCGAACCTGAGGCAGCTCACGTTCGGTGGCGAGAACGCGGAGTGTTACGTCGACACCACCGGCAAGCGCCTCACCTGGCAGGCGAGTGTGGCCGGCTATCCCGACGAGCAGATCTTCGCGATGAACATCGACGGGACGGATAAGCACCTGGTGAGCACGGGCAAGGGACGCTGCACGTGCAGCTACTACACACCGAACGGCGAGAAGATCTACTTCAGCTCAACCCACAAGACCGCGCCGGGCAAGCAGCCGCCGGTGGACATGAGCAAGGGCTACGTCTGGGCGGTCAATCCGAACTACGCGATGTACAAGGCGAACCCGGACGGCTCCGACCTACAGCCGATCACGAACTACCCGGGCGCCTACGTTGCCGAGACGACGATCGCGCCGAATGGCAAGTACATGGTCTGGACGAGCGACAAGGACGGCGACCTCGATATCTACCGCTCCGACCTGAGCGGCAAGCACGTGAAGCGGCTAACCCACGAGGTCGGCTACGACGGCGGACCCTTTGTGAGCTGGGACTCCAAGTTCGTCGTCTACCGGCGCGATAGCTTCGACAATCAAAAGCAGATCGACGACTACAAGGCGCTGCTCAAGGCGCACCTTATACGCCCGACCAAGCTCGAAATCTGGGTGATGGACGCGGACGGGAGCCACAAGCGGCAGGTCACCCATCTCGGTTGCGCCTCTTTCGCACCGTTCATGCTGCCCGACGACAAGCGGATCATCTTCAGCTCGAACTACGGCGATCCCAAAGGGCGCGAGTT
>DATGIR010000208.1:0-2778 GCA_035295605.1 Fimbriimonadaceae bacterium
GCGGGCACGGCGGCCGCACAGAGTTCAGGCGCGACCGCGCCGCCGCCCGCCCGCCGCCCCGCCTACGAGCAGCCGCTAGTGGTGCCGCAGCTCGGGCAGGCGAAGCAACTGCCGGCCCGCTGCATCTGGACGCCGCACTGGTAGCAGTACGGCGCGTCAGAAACTCTGGCCGCGGGCGCCGCATGCTCGGAGCTCTCCGCCACCCGGGGCACCTCGATGAGGCCCTCGCTCGGCGTCGTGTTCTCCTCGACACCCGGCAGCGTGGGCTGCAACCGCTCCCCCGTCGTCAGGATCCCGAGCTCGGCCCGCTCGTCGAACGGCAGATAGTCCACCGCAAGGCGCCGGAAGATGTAGTCGACCAGGCTGGCCGCGATCCGGAGCTCAGGATCGTCGGTCATACCGGCCGGCTCGAAGCGCATGTTGGTGTACTTCTTGACATACGTCGCCAACGGCACGCCGTGCTGGAGCCCCAACGAGACAGAGATGGAGAAGGCGTCCATGATGCCGGCGAGGGTCGACCCCTGCTTTGACACCTTCATGAACACCTCGCCCGGCCGGCCGTCGTCGTACTCCCCGACCGTCACGTAGCCTTCGCAGTCGGCGACGCGGAAGGCAAACGTGCTCGACTGCCGTTTGCGGGGCAGCCGCTCGCGGATCGGTTGCTTGACGACCACCGTCTGGCGTTCGAGGGCCTTCTCGAGTTCGGCGACTTTCACAGCCAGCTCGGCATCGTGGGCCTCGGGGTCGAGGGCGGCTGCCTTCTTGGTCGTCGACAACGGCTGGCCCACCTTGCAGTTATCCCGGTAGATGGCAACGGCCTTGATGCCCATGCGCCACGCGTCCAGGTGCAGCTGCTCGACTTCCTCGACCGTCGCCTCTTCCGGCATGTTGACCGTCTTGGAGATGGCGCCGCTGATGAAAGGCTGCACCGCCCCCATCATCCGCACATGTCCGAGGTAGTGGATGGTGTTGTCCCCCATCGAGCACGCAAACACCGGGAGGTGATCGGCCCGGAGGTGCGGCGCGCCGACGATCGACATGTGCTCGTTGATGTACGCCACGATGTCGCCGATCTGGCCTTCGCCGTAGCCCAGGTTTTCGAGGGCCCGGGGCACGGTCTGGTTGACGATCGACATGGTGCCGCCACCCACCAGCTTCTTGGTCTTGACCAGGCCCAGGTCGGGCTCGATGCCGGTCGTGTCACAGTCCATCAGCAGGGCAATGGTGCCGGTCGGTGCGATCACCGTGGCTTGCGAGTTGCGCACGCCATAGCGCTCGCCCCACTCGACCGCGGTGTCCCACGACTCCTGCGCGGCCGTCAGCAGATCGATCGGGACCAACTCCTCGTCGATCTTCGCGACCTCCGCACGGTGCATGCGCAGGACCCGCAGCATCGGCTCGACGTTGTCGCTGTAGCCGGCGAACGGGCCCATGCGCGCCGCGGTCCGTGCCGACGTCGCATACGCATGCCCCGTCATGAGCGCGGTCAGCGCGCCCGCCCACGCCCGGCCCTCATCGGAGTCATACGGCATGCCCTGCGCCATGAGCAGCGCGCCGAGGTTGGCAAAGCCGAGCCCGAGCTGGCGGAATTTGCGCGACGTCTCCGCGATCTTCTCGGTCGGGTAGTCGGCGTTGCCGACCAGGATCTCCTGCGCGGTGAACACGACCTCGATCGCGGCGCGGTAGCCCTCGACATCGAAGCTGCCGTCGTCCTGCAGGAACGTCAGCAAGTTGAGCGACGCCAGATTGCAAGCTGAGTTATCCAGGTGAACATATTCCGAGCACGGATTGGACGCATTGATTCGTCCGGTATTGGCCGCGGTGTGCCACCGGTTGATCGTCGTGTCGAACTGCATACCGGGGTCCGCACATTCCCATGCAGCCTTGGCGATCTGGCGGAACAGATCTCGCGCTTTCACTCGCTCCAAAGTCTCGCCGGTGGTGACAGCCCGCAGGTCCCAGTCGGCATCGTCGACGACCGCTTGCATGAACTCGTCGGTGACCCGCACGGAGTTATTTGCGTTTTGGTACTGGATCGAGTGGCTGTCCTTGCCATCGAGATCCATGTCGAAGCCCGCATCGCGCAACGCCCGCGCCTTGCGCTCCTCGATAGCTTTGCACCACACGAAGTCCGTGATATCGGGATGGTCCGCGTTGAGGACAACCATCTTGGCGGCCCGCCTCGTCTTGCCGCCGCTCTTGATAGTCCCGGCCGACGCATCCGCCCCACGCATGAAGCTCACCGGGCCCGACGCCGTCCCCCCGCCCTCGAGCCCTTCCTTCGATGACCGGATCCGGGAGAGGTTGATCCCCGACCCGGACCCGCCCTTGAAGATCGTCCCCTCCTCGACGTACCAGTTGAGGATCGACCGCATGGTGTCGTCGACAGCAAGAATGAAACAGTTGTGCACGCGCAGCGAGCCGCTCAGATACTCGCCGCTCTCGGTCTGGATGTCATAGACGGGCTGCTCACCCAGCTCCTCGATCCGCTCGATCTCAAGCACCTTCACCGGTCCGCATGCGATGCCAGGCAGCGCAAAGCTCAACTCAAGCTTGTCTGCCTTCCTTGGATCGATGAATCCGATCTCGTCTGCAAACTGGCGACGATCGCCCGCGGTGCGGACCGTTAGCGACCAACATCCCTTCCGGTCAGGGCGTCGATCAGCCTTGAACCGGACTCGAGAGAAGATCCCAAAGCGCTGGAGCAGCGCCTGTGTGCCCCGTACGAGACCCTCGGAAATCATGTCGAGGCACACAGGCGCTGCTCCAGCGCTTTGG
>DATGIR010000209.1:0-2266 GCA_035295605.1 Fimbriimonadaceae bacterium
AGGCAGCCGACGAAGTCCTGGGCGGCAAGTTCCGAGATCAGTTCCCGGTCGACGTGTTCCACATGGGCGCCGGCACCAGCTTCAACATGAACTGTAACGAGGTTCTTGCCAACCGCGCCGAGGAGCTTCTCGGCGGGAAGCTGGGCGAGTACAAGCGGGTCAACCCGAACGACCATCCGAACTACGGCCAGAGCACGAACGATACGTTCCCCACCGCGATGCGCGTGATGAGCCGCGTTCTCCTCCAGGACCTGTTTCACGCGGTCGACGGCGTGGCCGCCGCCTTTGCCGAGAAGGGCAAAGAGTTCGATCACGTCCTCAAGTCCGGGCGCACCCACCTTCAGGATGCGGTGCCGATCCGGCTGGGCCAAGAGTTCACGGCCTACTCGGTGGCCATCCTCAAGGGCCGGCGGTGGCTCGAACATGCCGCGGTCGAACTGGAGGAACTTGGCATCGGCGGGAGCGCGGCCGGCACCGGCCTGAACACGCATCCGGACTACCGGGCCAAGACGGTTGCCAAGCTGGCGGCCTATACCGGGCTACCCTTCCGGCCGGCCGAAGACCTGCGCGAGGCCATGCAGTCCTGCCTTGCCATGTCGGCGCTCGCCTCGGGGCTGCGCGTGATTTGCCTCGAACTCACGCGCATCAGCAACGACCTTCGCCTGCTCTGCTCCGGCCCGCTCACCGGCATGGCCGAGATCGTCCTTCCCCCGGTTCAGCCGGGTTCCTCGATCATGCCCGGCAAGATCAACCCGAGCATGGCCGAGAACCTCAATTTGGTGCTGTTCCAGGTTCTCGGCCAGTGCCAGAGCCTGGATTACGGCGTCCAGGCCGGCCAGCTCGAACTGAACGTGATGATGCCGGGAATGGCCTTCTCCGCCCAGTTCGCGCTCCAAATCCTGGCCAACACGCTCAGAACCTTCACCGCCAACTGCGTTGTCGGCATCACGGCGGACGCGGAGCGTTGCGCCCACTACGCCGAGACGTCGCCCTCGCTCGCCACCGCGTTGAACGTGTTTATCGGCTACAAGGCGGCGGCCGACGTGGTGAAGACCGCGCTGGCCGAAAAGAAGACGATTCCCCAGGTCGTTCGGGAGAAGGGGCTGCTGGACGAGGCGACCCTCAAGAAGGCGCTCGACCCGGCCTTGCTGACCGAGCCAGGAATCCCTGGAAGGTAAGAATTGCCCGCCGACGTCCTCGTGGTTGGCGCGGGAGTCATGGGGCTGTCCGCAGCCGTCGAGCTTCGCCGGCGCGGGGCGTCCGTCACGCTGCTGGACCAGCACGCGCTGCCCCACGCCCTAGGCAGCTCGCACGGCGAGACGCGAGTCATTCGAACCGCATACTTCGAGCATCCGAACTACGTGCCGCTTGCCCGTCGAGCCTGGGACGCGTGGGTGCGGATCGGCGAGGCGGAGGGAGAAGAATTGCTTCGGCCGACCGGCGGGCTCTATCTGGGACGGCCGGAGTCCGCTCTGATCTCAGGTTCGATCGAGGCCGCGCTCCGCGGCCGGCTGCCCTATCAAGTCACCACGCCGCACGACGTTCGGAGCCATTACACGCAAGTCTTTCTGCCCGACGACTTCGTCGCCTTCTTCGAAGAGCAGTGCGGCGTGCTGTTCGCGGCCAGGTGCCTCGCCAAACTTAAAGCTATCGCAATGCGCGAGGGGGTCGAGGTCCTTGCGCCGGCTAGAGTGTCCTCATGGAACGCCGCCAATGGGCGGGTCACCGTGCTGACCGATGATGGGCGCCATGAAGGTGACGCGCTCGTGCTTTGCCCAGGACCATGGAGCTCCGGATTGATCGCCGGCTTGGGCATCCCGCTTCGGGTCAGTCGCCAAGTCGTCGGCTTCACCTCACCCGCGAACCCGGAGCCTTTCACGGCCGGGCGCCTTCCGGTCATGTGCATGGAGTCGACTTCCGGCGAGTTCTACTACACGATTCCCATCTGCCCCGGCGTAGGCGAGCGCACCCAGTTCTTCAAGTGCGGAAACCATCGACTCGGTGAGACCATCGATCCGGATTCACCCGGCCGCGCTCCGAACCCTGAGGACAACTCTTCATTCCAGCCTGGGCTTCGCGAGTTCCTCCCCGATGCCGCCGAGCCGGTGGTAGCGATGGATGTGTGCCTCTACACCAATACGCCTGACGGGCATTTCGTTCTGGATCGCCATCCGGAGCGTCCGAACGTGGTGATTGGGTGCGGCTTCAGCGGCCATGGGTTCAAGTTCGGGCCGGTGATCGGAGAAGCGTTGGCGGAGCTTGACCT
>DATGIR010000210.1:0-6292 GCA_035295605.1 Fimbriimonadaceae bacterium
TACTGGGTCATGTTGATCACCTCCCAGCCCGCTTCGTGGAACCATTTGCTCTCCGCCTTCGAGCTGAAGCGCGGACCCTGGATCACGACCACGGTTCC
The DNA here is from genome assembly GCA_035295605.1 of Fimbriimonadaceae bacterium. Lineage (GTDB taxonomy): Bacteria > Armatimonadota > Fimbriimonadia > Fimbriimonadales > Fimbriimonadaceae > DAIDHV01. Next base: position 99 of record DATGIR010000210.1, read on the forward strand.
GGTCCGGCGGCAGGGAATCCCCAGCTCCTCGATGACGTCCGCGGCCACCTCGCGTAGCTTCGGGTCGTAGATCTCGGCCGCGCTCACGTGGGTGACGATGGGACCGTCGTAGAAGGTGTCGATCCGGCCGGTTGTGCGGTCGACGAACTGGTCGCACACGACGAACGTGCCCGGCGCCACGTCGGGCTGGAGGGAGCCGGCGGCGCACGGGGAGATCACCGCCTTCACGCCCAGAGCGCGGAATGCCCACACGTTGGCGCGGTAGTTGATCTTGTGGGGCGGGATGGTGTGGTGCCGCCCGTGGCGCGGCAAGAATGCGACCTTGCGCCCGCCGACGGTGGCGAGCATCATCGCATCGCTGGGCGGGCCGTAGGGCGTGTCCACCTTGACCTCGCGAACGCCGTCCAGCAGGCTGTAGAAGCCCGAGCCACCGAAAATTCCGATCTCCGCGCGCGCTGCCATGGGCTACTTCAGCTTGATGAACATGTCGTGCAACTGCTTGAGCGCCTCGTCCGCGCGCTCGCCGCGGCGAAGGAGGTAGTCGGCGTCCATGATCCGGACGTGCTGCGTCTTCACCGCCTTGAGCTGGGCAAAGCGGGGGTCGGACATGAAGTTCGTGTCCTCGCCCTTGCCGAGGGGAAGGATGATCACGTCCGGGTTCAAGGCGAGCAGGGCCTCCGGGTTCATGGTGGAGAAGTCGTTGGTGGCGGGGCCGACGGGCTCGCCGCCCGCCACCCGGACCAGGTCGCAGTAGAACGACTTCGTTCCCGCCACCCTCGGTGCGGTCGTGGGATCGGCCATGACGATCGCCGTCTTCGGCGCCGGCGTAAGCGGGTTGGCGCGGCAAACGTTGACTTCCTGCTCCAAGCGGTAGATGTAGTCGAGCAAGCTCGTTTCGGACTGGATGGCCTGGCCAAGCCGGTACACGCTCTTCACGAACTCCTCGACGGTGTCCCCTTCGATGGGAACGAGGGTGCTCTTGAGCTGCTTGAGCTTGGCGATGTCGTTCGCGTTGTACACCGCCGGGTCGTACACGATCACGTCCGGCTTTAGCGCCGCAAGCTTCTCGTAGTCAGGCTTCACGTCGGCGACGAAGTCGATGTTCTTGAGGGTCGCCGGGAAGTTGGTGTGGGTCGAGATGCCGACGATCTTGGGGTTGCCGAGGCTCAGCAGCTCGGCCGCCGACGGGCAAAGGCTCGCAACCGTATGCACCTGCGGGACGAACTTGATACCGCTTGGCGGCTTGGGCTTGCATCCGCCGAGCAGAATCGCGGCGGAAAGGCCGATGAGAAGGGCCTTTGTTGGCATGCGCATAAGCTTCATTCTGTACGAGCGGGCCCGATTGGCGCAGAGCTTGCTAAAAGTGCGCCGGGTAACCTTTATGTCTCCCGCAGGGGTGTAGCTCAGTTGGTAGAGCAATGGTCTCCAAAACCATAGGTCGCGGGTTCGAGCCCTGTCGCCCCTGCCACTCCATAGGTTTCAGGTTTTAGGTTCTAGGTTCTAGGTTCTAGGTTCTAGTTGGGTTTTGAAGCCGTGGGGGAGGAGGGCGGCGAGGGCGTACTCCTTGACTTCACCATTCTCGTCCGCGCACAGCACCTTCACGTCGGCCGGGTTCGGGGCGAATTCGAGCATCACCTGAAGGCAGACGCCGCAGGGCGTTCCGCCGTCCCGGGTGACGACGGCGACTTCTGACAGCTCGCGCGCGCCGTCGTTCACCATCTTCGCGATCGCGGCGCGCTCGGCACAGATCGAGGGCGAAAACGCGACGTTCTCGACGTTCGCGCCACTCCAAATCCGCCCGTCGGCGGAGCGGGCCGCGGCGCCGACCGGGTAGTTGCTGTAGGGGGCGTAGGCGTTCTTTCGCGCCTCGGCCGCGGCCTGAACCAGCTCGTTCATTCGAACTCCGCCACCGTCACTCCCGCCCCGCCCTCACCGGGCTCGCCGTCCCGAAACGAGCGGACGCCTTTGTGGCGGCGCAGGAGCTCCCGGGTCACTTTGCGCAGCACCCCCTCGCCCTTGCCGTGTACGATCCGGACGCTCGGCAGCCCGGCGAGGAGGGCCTCGTCGATGAAGCGGTTGAGCTCATCCTCGGCCTCTTCCGCCCGGCGGGCGCGGAGATGGATCTCGGTCGTTGCGGTTTGGGCGCGGCTCAGCCCGATGTTGGTTCGAGGGCGAACCGTTGCCGTCGGCTTCTCGTCGACGGGGCGAACCCTCTCGATCGGCACCGTCATCTTCAGCGGGCCGAGCTGAACGGTGGCCGACTTGCCGGTGGGCGCCTCGAGGAGGGTGCCGACCTGCGGGTAGCCCTCGATGCGGACGCTCATTCCCCGCTTCAGGGTGACGGGATCGACGGGGGGCGCGCTCTTGCGGGGGCCGAGGTCGGCGGCGAAGGCGCGGCCGACTTCGTCTAGATCGCTCAGCGCCTGCTTGGCCCTGGCGAAGCCGGCCTGGGTCGGATCCTTCTTCAGCTCCTCGAAGACGCGGGCGGCTTCGAGCCGGATTTCGCGCAGCGCGTCGTCGATCGCTTCGGCGCCCCGTCGTCGCGCCTGGGCGCGGCGCTCCTCAGCCTCGGCGAGCTTTCGCGCGGTTTCCGTTTCGGCCTTTCTCAGCTCGGCGATCCGCCGGTCCGCCTCACTCTGGGCGGTCCGGGCGTGCCGCTGGGCGCGGTCGAGCTCTTCGATGAGGGCGGAGACGTTCTGGGCTTGGCGCCCGAGCCCTTCCCTGGCCTCCTCGATGAGCTCCTTGGGGATTCCGTACCGCTCTGCGATGCGCAGCGCCTGGCTCGCCCCGGCCGCGCCCATCAGCAGCTTGTACGTTGGGCGGAGGGTCTTCATGTCGAACTCCATCGCGGCGTTGGTGAAGCCGGCGGTCTCGTACGCGAAGGCCTTGAGCTCGCCGTAGTGCGTGCTGGCGAGGATCGCGCAGCCCTCGGCATGGAGGCGCTCCAGGATCACGGTGGCGAGGGCCGCGCCCTCGGCGGGGTCGGTGCCGGCGCCGAGCTCGTCGAAGAGAACCAGCGCGCCGGTTTCGGCGCCGCGCAGGGCCTCGGCGATGTTCTTAAGGTGTCCGCTGAAGGTGGAGAGCGACTGCTGGAGGCTCTGTTCGTCGCCGATATCCGCCCAGAGGCCGGTGAAGGGCGCCAGCCGAACGTCGAGCGCGGGCGGGAAGAGGCCGCTTTGGGCCATCGCCACGGCGAGGCCGACCGACTTGATGGCGACGGTTTTGCCGCCGGTGTTGGGGCCGGTGATCAGCACGCTCGCGCCCTGCCCGACCTCGATGTCGAGGGGAACGACGCTCTCGGCCCGCAGGAGCGGGTGGCGTGCGGCGTGGAGGGCGATGAAGTGGCCCTCGACCCGGCGGGGCATGAAGCCGCGGTCGGCGTAGGCCAGGCGGGCGCGGGCGAAGATCGAGTCGACGGTGGAGGCCGCCTCGACCCCGCCGACCGCTTCGGTGGCGACCCCGCCGATCTTGGCGGAAAGCTCGGCGAGGATTCGCAGGACCTCGTCCCGCTCGGCCAGCTCGATTTCGCGCAGGGCGTTGCCGAGTTGGAGGACGTCGTCCGGCTCGACGAAAACGGTGGCGCCGCTGCCGCTGGTGTCGTGGACGATGCCCTTGATTCGGGCCTTGTACTCGGCCTTGACGGGCAGGACGTAGCGGCCGTCGCGGACGGTGTAAATGGGGTCGGAGAGCCACTCGCGGCTCTTGCCGGACAGGTACGCCTGGACCCGTTCGACGACCTTATGGGCGGCGGCGCCTTTGCGGGCGCGGAGCGCGGCGAGCTGGGCGCTGGCGGAGTCGAGGACGTCGCCGCCGGAGGAGACCGCGGCGAGGAGCCTTTCTTCCAGGCGCGTCTGGTCGGGGAAGGAGTCCGCGTAGGCGGCGATGCCGATGGGGCCTTTGGTTCGGAAGTAGGTTTTGAGCTGACGCATGACGCCGAGGGCGGCGGCGCAGCGGTAGACCTCGATGCCTTCGAGGGCGCCGCCCTTGCCGGCGCGGTTGAAGAGGTCGCGGGGGTCGTGTAGGGGGGCCAGGCTGGGCGGGGGGTCTTCGGCGAGGAGGCGGTGCGCCTCTTCGGTGGCGCCGAGGCGGCGCCAGACCTCGTCGGGCTGGTAGGTCGGGGCGAGCTGCGCGCACAGTTCGGCCCCGAGCGGGGTCTCGCTGTGCGAGGCGAGCCGCTCGGTGACGAGACCGAACTCGAGAACCTGGAGGGCGTGGTTCACGGCTTCTGTACTATACGCGGGTGGGGGGCCCATGGAGCGCGGGTGCCCTCACCCCGCGTCGCGGACCTCTCCCGGGGGAGAGGAGAACGCCAGGAGTCGATTACGAGGGCAGGAGGACTTGGAGCAGCAAGCAGGCGACTTCGGGGACCCAGTCCCAGTTGCGGTAACAGATACAGGCGAGGGCGTGCTTCATGCTCCAATTCGGAACAACCGGGCGCCCTTGCGCGCGGTTCCCGGCCGCGCGTCAAACTGATGGATATGCTTGCCGCGATCGCCTTCCTCGCCCTATCGAAGCCCCAGGTGGACATCATCATCCAGCCCGCCGAGAGCCTGTGGGTTTACAGCCACGCGGGCAGCCCCTCGACCGACGAGTACCTGCGGGTTTGGGGGGTGAGCGGGCAGGCGACGCCGGAGGGGAACGGCGGCGGGGACGACTGGTCGTACGGCTACCTCAAGTTCGACGTCGGCTCGGCCCGGGCGGAGGCGCCGAGCAAGGCGCTGCTCACCCTCTACAACGTGAACCCGCCGGGGTACGGCGACGCGGCGACGGCGGCGGCCAACCCGCTTCAGGCGCGTGCGCTGGTGGGCGGCTTTTCCGGCAAGGATTGGGACTACTCGCTGGCGGTCAAGGTGCACCCGGGTCTGGCGAGCACGGTGTTTGGGACGGGGACCCTGGGCGCGGTTACGGATGCGAAGGCGCCGATTCCGATCACGGTCGACCTGCTGAAGGGGCCGGGCGACTTCAAGGCGTATTGGGCGGCGGCAAGGGGAGGCGAGGGGCACACGCTGTACCTCGCGTTGACGTCGCCGATCGCGCCGAGCACGGAAGAGGGCAGCTCGGGCAAGGGCGGGGTTTACAAGGTGTTCTCGGCGGCAGCGAAGGAGATCAAATACAGGCCGTCGCTGACGCTCGTTTACTAGCGGTAGGCCTTTCCGTAAGCGAGGCCCCGTTCGGCGGCGTCTCGCGTCCGTCGGTGCTTAAGGCCCTCTTTGAGGGCGGCGACGGCATCCTTGCTGCCGATGCCGCCCAGCGCGAGGGCGGCTCCGGTTCGCGATTCCCCGCCGAGCGTGCGGAACGCCGTCTTGAGTGCAGGTACTGCGGGCTTGCCGATACGGATCAGGGCCACCACCACGGTTGGATCTTCCATTGCGTTGCCGTGCTCAATCCTGGCGACGACAGTCATATCGAGATGCTTGACCAGGATTGGCACGGCGGCGGCGGCCCGGAGTTGGCCAAGGGATCGCCAGGCGCCAAGAGCGAGCTCCATGTTAGGGGATGCGGCCGCCTTGAGCAGGTCAGGAATCACGGAGCGGTCCCCCAGGGGTCCCAAACTGTTGGCGGCAACGGCGCGAACTCCCAGTTCCCGATCAGTTCGAAGAATCCTCACCATGGGCCGAACCGCGACGGCAGCGTGCAGCTTTGCGAGCACTTCCATGGCATGCACCTTCGACCAGCCCTCCGGCGACTTCAGCGCCTCCAGGAGGTACGGGATCGCCGGCTTGCCGATTCGGACGAGGCTATCGCACGCTGTGTCCGCCGGGGTGATTCGCAGCATGTCTCCTTCCCGGTAAGACGCACCCCCCATGGTCTGGATCAGCTCCCGGATTCGCCGAGCCTGGGCATCTCCTTGCGTCGGAGCGCCCTGGCCCACGAGGATGGCAACCGCTATCAATTGCGCCCAGGCGACCATGCACTTGGGACGCGTCGACGACGCGTGCCGTCACCAACTCCGGCTCACACCCTCGGCTTCTCTGGCCCAAGCTCGCTACGCCGCGGGAGGCTTAGAGCGCTTCCGCGAACGCAACAGCAACGCCGACCCGAGTCCGACGACGAGCAAGGTGCCGGGCTCCGGCGCCAACGCCGCTACCTCTTGGTCCCAATAGCTGGGTAGCTGGTCGTATGGATTGAAAAGGCCTTGATTTGGGTCGTACACCTGGTCGGTCACAAACACCGAGCCGGCGTTTCGACTTGCT
>DATGIR010000211.1:0-6058 GCA_035295605.1 Fimbriimonadaceae bacterium
TCCACGATCCTGACCACGAATTCAACAAGGAGGGGAAGCCGTTGCGCCTGAAATACACGAAGCTGCCGGCAAACACGAATATCCTCCTGGGTGGAAAGTTGGGTGGAGTCGGCACGACGGACGAGCCGGGCGCCGGCATTCCAATTTTGGAGAATTACCCAAACGTCAAGCCCGGGCAATTCGCCGCGGTGGAGGCGGTCCTCATCGTCAAAGTAGCGAAGTGAACTGGGATGCTGCCGCCGCGTCCGATGACCGCAACATGTGAGATCACGGTCGGGCATGCCAGGTAACCGGGAGATTCAAACCGCGGCACACGGACGTCAAACCTTAGGGAGAGACGTCCCAAACCACCTGGTCGATCGACACCATCCATCGGTTGAGGAGGGTAGGGCCGGATTGCCGCCATGAAACCCGCGCCTTGATGGCGTTTGTGCCCGCCTGAACGAATCGCCCAGGGCTTGAGGCGATCGCAACCTCCGTGCTGTCGACGGTCGTGGTTGGCTTGGTACCCGCGGTCACCCAGATCGCAGCTTGAAAATCCCAGAGCTCGATCTTTTGTGTCAGTCCTGGCGTGTTGGCGTGGGCGACGAGGGTCAGCCGAAGGTCGCTCGGTGCCGAAAGCCCGGAAGTACCGTTAACGATGACCGAGACGGGAGGGTCCGTTGGCGAAAGGGTCGGCCCGGAAAGCACCTTGAGGTAATCCCCATCTGCGTAGTAGAGGCTCTGTATCGTTCCCGAAGAAAGCACGCCGCGGAAGATGGAATACGATCCAGGCAGCTCGATGAAGTACGGCGTCAGCAGCAACGCGTGCGGGTTCCCGTTGCTCGTCGGTGTCGTACCGTCAGCCGCGATGTACCTGTTGTCATTGATAGCCCAGGCGTGCTGCACCACTACGCCCTGACCGCTCGAATCGAGGAGCGAGTTCAGGTCGATCATTGCGCCACTGGAAAAGAGGAAACCGTCGACGCCGCCTCCAGCTAAGTCAGATTGCCCGACGACTTGACCTGAACCATTAATTCCATAGCCCGACGACTCCAGTCCCCCGAGTGAGCCGAGGTCCGTCATGACCCCACCCGAGTAGAGGAACGCGTGATTGACCAACTTATTTCCGACGGTGGCGCCGGTGCCGGCGACGCCGGTGATCTGGCCGGAGGCGTTGATGCCGAATGCCTCCGAAAACGCACCCCCGAGCGTGCCGAGGTCGGTGATAGTTCCGTTTGTGTCCAGGTAAGCGTGCTCGGCGGTTGCGGGGACCGGTGTCCATTCGCCTACGATCTGTCCCGAATCGTTAACTGCGAAAGCCTCGGAGGTCCATCCGATGCGCAAATTCGTCGGCAGACTGCCCGGATTGAACAAGAGCGACTCAAGCTTGCCTTCGGAGCGCCCTACGATCTCGCCGAGGCCACTAATCCCCGTGGCGATCGTAAAGAATCCCTGAGAGGTTTCATTGAGGCCTTGCATGACGCCGTTCGAGTAGAGGAATCCAACCCAAGCTCCGCCGTCGCCAGAATAGCCGACAACTTGGCCCGCATCGTTCACCCCGTAGGCAACAGTGGTTCCTCCGAGCGTGGTGCCCAGGTCCGTCATGACTCCACCGGCGTAAAGAAACCCGTGCTCTTCAGCATCTCCCGCGGTGTAGGCTGCACCGGCGACGAGACCGGACGGACTAATCGCGTAGGCAAACGAGGTATCCCCTCCGAACGTGCCCAGATCCGTAACCCTGTATCCGTCCTGTGCCTGGACAAACGCGCTAAATGCGAGCAATAGGATCGAAGTCGACTTCTTCATTGAGTGGCCTAGACGTCGTGTGGCTCGTACGTGTAGGTTGAATTATCCTCTGTTCGACGCGAGCCGTCGTTCGCCAGCTCGCGAACCACGGTGCTATTGCCCGATGGCGGTGAGCCCGTCATCGGATTGGGCGTGCGCCGGCGCATGAAGTCGAAGGCCACCAGGTAGGCGGTTTGTCCGTTCTGACCCATAGGTTACAAAGCGTTCCGGACACATAGGTTACACCTCAGCTCCTGGCGGGCCAGAATTGGAAGGGGTCCGCGATGATTCTGTGCCGTGACCATTGGGTTCGATTAAGCGCCATCGGGTATCTGGCGATATCTTCACACGGGCTATCGTGCCCGGAACAGGGGCCATCGGGTTCGAAAGCGGGCGAGCAGCGAACGACTGCCGGAATGCAGCTTTGCTGGTGTCCGCTTGGGCGGTTCTTGATGGGGAGCCCGCCCGGCGAACCAAACCGGCGCACGATTGAGGGCCAAAACGAAGCGCAAGTCGAGGTGACGCTCACTCACGGTTTCTGGATAGGGCAGAACGATGTGACTCAGGGCCAGTGGAAGCAGGCGATGGGTGCGTTGCCCGGTGATACCAGCGCTGGGGCGGGCGGCGATTTTCCCGTCTATAACGTGGATTACGAAGAAGCCCAACGGTTCTGTCGGCGGATCACCGAAGCGGCGCACGCTTCGGGCGCGCTTCCCGGGAACTGGGTGTTCGATCTGCCGACGGAAGCGCAGTGGGAGTACGCGTGTAGGGCGGGGACGAAAACGGCCACGCCATTCGGCTCGAGTTTGAGCAGCGGTCAGGCCAACTTCAACGGCGGGCTCCCCTACAACGGGGCAGCCAAAGGACCATTCTTGGACAGGGTCTCGAAGGTTGGCTCGTACCCCGCGAATGCGTGGCACATCTACGACATGGCGGGCAACGTTTGGCAATGGTGCCGCGACTTGGCGGGAGAAACGTTGCCAGGGGGAACTGACCCGTTGGACCTGAGGAGTGGGTCCGCTTCACACGTGCGGCGAGGCGGATGCTGGGACGATCCGGGATGGGCCTGCCGCTCGGCCTGCAGGTCGGCGTTTGAAGCGTCGCGCCGCGCCACGCATATCGGGTTTAGAGTTGTACTTCGAGTCGTGGCAGCCTCTGGATAACCCCTCCCGACGCCGCCACGTGTAACCCATGTGCCCTGAATGGACAGTTGAAAAAATGGTCGGGGCGACAGGATTCGAACCTGCGACCCCCTGCTCCCAAAGCAGGTGCGCTACCAAGCTGCGCCACACCCCGAACCTTCAATGTACCTGCCGGCAAACTGGGACGACTGGGCCTGGCGGACTGTTCAGCCGAGCTTGGAATGGCCCCGAGCCTCGGAAGGTACATTCTCTTGCGTGCCCAGCCGATCCAAGCGCCTCGACCTGATCCCGCCCTACTTGTTCGCCGAGATGTCGCGAATCAAGGCCGAAGCGATCGCGGGCGGTGCCGACGTGATCGACCTCGGCATCGGCGATCCCGACATCCCCACCCCGGAGGGCGTCATCAACGCCCTCAAGCACGCCGTCGATAACCCCCTCACCCACCGCTACGACGAAACCCCCCTCGGCTGGGTCAGCTTTCTCGAGGCCGCCGCTGGCTTCTACCGCCGCGAGTTCGGCGTCGACCTCGATCCCAAGAAGGAGATCGTCCAGCTCATCGGAAGTAAGGAGGGCCTCGCCCACCTCGCCTGGGCCTACGTCGACCCGGGCGACTTCGCCATCGTCCCCAACCCCGGCTACACGGTCTATAAGGTCAACGCCCTCATGGCGGGCGGGGAAGTGTATGAAACCCCGCTGCGGGCGGAGAACGGCTTCCTGCCGGTTCTAGGCGACATCCCTACCGACGTCGCCCGGCGCGCGAAGCTGTTCTACGTTTGCTATCCCCACAACCCGACCGGCGCCACCGCGACCCCCGAGTTCTACCAAGAGCTCGTCGCCTTCTGCCGGGAGTTCGACATCCTGCTGGTCAACGACATGGCGTACGCCACCGTCGGGTACGACGGCTTCAAGAACCCCACCGTCCTCCAGGTTCCTGGCGGCAAGGAGGTCGCGATCGAGTTCCACTCGCTCAGCAAGATGTACAACATGACCGGGTGGCGCCTGGGCTTCGCCATCGGCAATCCGGACGCGGTCGCGACCCTTGCCAAGATCAAGTCGAATATCGACTCCAAGCAGTTTCCCGCCATCGCCGTGGCCGGCGCCGAGGCGCTCCGAACCGTCGACAACGGCGCGACGATGGCGATCTACCAGCGGCGCCGCGACCAGCTTTGCGACGGGCTCAACTCGATCGGCTGGAAGGTCTCCAAGCCCAAGGCAAGCTTCTACGTCTGGGCTAGAGTCCCGGTGCCCGGCATGAGCAGCGCCGAGTTTTGCAACGAGCTGCTCAAGCGTGCCCAAATCGTCACCATCCCCGGGAACGGCTACGGCACCGAGGGCGAAGGGTATGTCCGGATGTCCCTGACCCTGCTCGGCGACAAAGACGGGGAGCGGTTCGCCGAAGCCGTGCGCCGAATCGCGGCTTCCGGGCTGATTCCCGCGCCCGTAACGGCCTGACCGGCCCGATGACGTATCCGGAGGCGCTCGCCTACATCGCCTCGTTGGAGCCGCGCGGATGGCGGCTTGGCTTGGATCGGATGGCGGAGTTCGTCCGCCGCACCGGTCTCGAAGCGGCGGTGAACGGAACCGAGCGCCGGTACATTCACGTCGCCGGGACGAACGGAAAGGGAAGCGTGACCGCGTTCCTTCAAAGCCTGCTCGTGGAGAGCGGCGTCCGCACGGGCGCGTTTTTCAGCCCTTACGTGGTCGACCCCCGGGAGCGAATTCAAATTGGTCGCGAGTTCATCTCAAAGATGGAGCTCGCCGGGATCACCGCCGACCTACGACTCATCGCCGAGGGGATGGACGGGACGGAGTTCTCAGGGGTGACCGAGTTCGAGTTCAAGACCGCGCTCGGATTCATGGCTTGGCGGCGGGCCGAGGTCGAGTGGGTGGCCCTCGAGACCGGGCTTGGCGGGCGTTTGGATGCGACCAACGTGGTGACTCCGGCGGCGACCGTGATCGTCAGCATCGGCCTCGACCACCAGTCGATTCTCGGCGAGACGGTGGAGAAGATCGCCTTCGAGAAGGCGGGCATCATCAAGCCGGGGGTGCCGCTAGTTCTCGGCGAGGTCCCGCCCCCGGCCAGAGAGGTCATCCTCGGAGTGGCGAAGCGGGCGGGTTCAAAGGTTTGGGAGTTTGGCAAGGAGGTTCTTTGGGAGCCCGGGCGAGGGACGGTCAGCACGCCCGCCGGCGCTTTCGAAGGGCTCACGCCGGCGCTTCAGGGCATGTGGCAAGGTCACAACCTCTCGTTGGCGGTTGCGGCTCTGGCCGCGGTGGGGTTAGAGCTGTCACCGGATGCCGCTCGCTTCGGCGCGGCGTCGGCCTACGCGCCGGGCCGGTTCGAAAAGATCGCCTGGGGGGGATGCACGCTCATCCTCGACGGCGCCCACAACGCCGATAGTGCTCGGGCGCTCGCGGCGACCCTTCGGGCGGAATCGGGATCAGGCCGCAAAGTGGTACTGCTTTCCAACATGCTGCTGGGCCACGAGCCGGAGGCGTTCTACGAGCCGCTCGTGCCGCTGGTATCGGGCGCCGTCGTCCCGCCGGTCGAGTTCCATCGCCGGCGCGCCCCGGCCGAAACCGCCGCGCTGCTGCGCGGTTTGGGGCTTGAAGCCGAAGTCGCCCCGTCGGTTCCCGCCGCCCTGGACCGCTGCGCGGAACTCGCCGGGCCCGGCGGCACTATTCTGGTGACGGGCAGCTTCTATCTGGTCGGCGAAGTCGCCCGGTCCGCCTGCGACCCTACGACCCTACGACCCTACGACCCTACGACCCTACAACCCTACGACCCTATCTAATCGTGTACTCGCAGATCACGTCGCGAATCTCGGCTTGCTGCCGCAGCGCACGGATCACCTGCGACATCGTCGCTTCCTTGTTGTCCGTCCGGCCGGGAAAGAACTTGATCGTCCCCCGGATGTAGCAGATCCCGTGGGACACTCGAATGTCCGCCATCGAGAGGTCGGCCCCTCGCTTGTTGAACACGCTCCGGGCCACCTTGTTTGCATGTTTGTCGTCTGCCATCGCCGGGTAATCCTCCTACGGGACAGTTTAGCCAGGTCGAGGATAGTGGGACGCCGGCTCTTCCTCGTGCGGCACGACGGTTTCGAACTCATGCGAGATCGAGCCCTTCCGAGCGACGAAGAACGAGATCG
>DATGIR010000212.1:0-4536 GCA_035295605.1 Fimbriimonadaceae bacterium
AACTACGCCGGCGGGACGCAGTGGTACTACAACGTGGTCGCCGTTTCGCCCGACAACCCGAACGCCGTTTTTGTCTCGGGCTCCTCGACCTATCGTTCACTCGATGGCGGCGAGACCTGGGAGGACAACACCCGCTCCTACGCGGGGGGCAGCGTCCATCCTGATCATCACGCGCTGACGTTTGATCCGAACGCCCCAAAGACGCTCTACCTCTGCACCGACGGCGGCATCTTCCGGACGAGGGACCTCGGCGACCACTGGGAATCGGTTTGCCGGGGGCTTGGAACGGTCCAATTTCAATTCGTGGATGTTCACCCGACCGACCCGAAGATCGCCTGGGGTGGGACCCAGGACAACGGAACGAACAAGTATCGTGGCCTGCCGGAATGGACGAACACGTTCGCGGGTGATGGTGGAGTCACGCGGGTCAGCACCAAAAACCCGAGCGTCGTCTACACCGAATACGTAGGGCTCGCGATGCTTAAGTCGACCGATGGCGGAGAGTCTTGGGAATGGGGAGTGACCGACGGAATCGATCTGAGCGAGGGTGCGCTGTTTTACGCGCCATTCAACTTGGATCCGAATGACTCGGACATCTTGGTCGCCGGGACCCGGCGCGTCTACCGCAGCACCAATGAAGCGCGAAATTGGCGTCGAATCAGTCCAATCCTTGGCACCCGGGTGTCGGCCATCACGATCGCCCCGCGATTGAGCTCTGTGATCTACGCCGGGACAAACGATGGGCGGGCCTGGGTCACGCCTGACACCGGCAAATCGTGGTACGAGATCACGAAAGGCTTGACGCGAGCCTACGTGTCCGACCTTTGCATCGATCCCACCAATGCCAGAACCGTGTATCTGTCGCAATCGACCTGGGAGCACCCCTCCCTGTGGAGAACCAACGACGCCGGTGGCCACTGGACCCAGATCAGCGACAATCTGCCACCCGTCCCGGTTCATGGTCTAGTGCTTCATCCGCACCATCCCCGCATGCTCTATGCGGCGACCGAGGTTGGCGTCTTCGTCAGCACCGACGCGGGCGGACGATGGCGAAGGCTCGGTCGCGGTCTCCCGAATGCCCCGGTGTACAGCATCGTCGCCAACCCAAAGACCGGCTACCTCACCGTCGGAACCCACGGCCGCGGCGCCTGGCGTATCCGGCTTTCGGACTAACCCAGTTGGCGACGCCCAGAGCCGAGCGGTATAATCCCGCCGGCACTTCGGTGACCACCACTTAGGAGGCAAACGGAATGATGAACAAAGCTACTGCCCACTCGTTCGCGTCTGCCTCTGACGTTCGAGCCTGATCCCTAGGCCTTCGCACGCGAGCCGATCGCGAACCCCTCAAGCCCAAGCCGCCGTCGCGCGTGCTTGACCTCGATTCGGCGCGACCGCGCCTCAAGGGAACCCACAGGCTCAAACACAATTGGATCACAAGCGAAGGACTGAGTTGGCCTCGCGCCTCGCCGGGCTCGACTCGAACGAACGAAACAAACTCTATAAGCGCGCGGCACTGCTTCGGAAGTCCACCCGACGCCCAGAGCGGACGACCCTCGTGCTCGAAGACGACGATGATGCGCCGACGGTGAGGCGGCGCCCGGCCGCGTCGCTCCAGGACCTCGTCCTGCGTCTTCTCGAACAGGAGCTCCTCGAGCCCCAAGCGTCGGGGGATCTGACCGAAGGCACCGTCGTTTGGCTCGGGCGACGTGCGTGTCGCGTCCGCACCACAGATGGAGACATCGAGTGCGAAATCTCCGGGGAACTCGCCCGCGAGCAACAAACCTGCCTTGCGGTGGGTGACGAAGCGGTTGTACGTGTCAGCGGAGGCACGCGCGTCGTCCAGACGGTTCACCCTCGACGTACCCGGCTCTCTCGACCCGATCCAGACAACGCGCACATCGAGCGGGTGCTGGTCGCCAACGTCGATCTGGTGCTCGTGACGGTCTCGGTTAAGACCCCGCCACTCCACCCGCGTCTGATCGACCGGTTCGCGGTGGCGATTCTGCGTGGCGGGGCCGATGGCGCGATCTGCGTGAACAAGCTTGACCTCCTCGAAGATCCCGCGGAACGCGAGGCCGAGTTGGCGAAGCTAGGCCCATACCGCGACGCCGGCTTTACCGTCGTCGAGTGCTCGACCGTAACCCGGCAGGGGATGGACCGGGTTCGCGAACTCATCGCCGGAAAGACGAGTGCGTTTGTCGGCCACAGCGGCGTGGGAAAGTCGAGCATCCTCAATGCTCTCCGGCCGGAACTCGGCTTGGAAACCCGCGCCGTATCGGAAGGGTACGGCCGAGGGCGGCATACGACGACCGCGTCCAGTCTTTACGACCTCGGCGACGGAACCCGCCTCATCGACACGCCGGGAATCCGTTCGTTCGGGCTTTGGCGAATGGAGGCGGCCGAGGTGGCGTGGTACTTCCCGGAGTTCGATCCGTTCATCGCCGACTGCCGGTTTCGCGACTGCACGCACATCCACGAGCCGGGCTGCGCCATAAAGCTGGCGATAACGCAGGGTCGAGTCTCGCCCCAGCGCTACGACACCTATCTCAGGCTGGTGAACGAGGCATGACCCCGCCCCTGCCACGGGTGCGCAGCCCGTGCCGGGCTCGTGGCCCCTGCTCGGATCACCTGCCGAACGACTGATGGACCGCCGGGTAAGGCACCCCGGGTTTGGCCTCGGCCCAGAGGATTCGGTTTAGGGCAGCAGCGGGAGCCCTGTCGTACTCGTCAAAGTTCATCTGCGCCGACTGCGCCGCGCCCGGAGACGAGGCGGAGTTCTTCGCCATCAAGTCGGTCAGCGCCGGCGCCGGCTCGTATGCGGTGCTCTTCGCCGACCGCCCGAACGTGTTGAACATTGGGGTGGCCGCCGCATCGTACTGGGTCATCGGCGGGAGGCCGAGGAGCAGCTCGATCGTTCTGATCATGCTCACCTGCCCGTACATCGTATGGTCCACGGCGCGCCGCTTCACCCAGGGACTGACCACCAACCCGAAGGTGCGGTGGGCATCGATGTGATCCGGCCCGTCCTGGGCGTCGTCCTCCACGAAGAAGATCGCCATCGAACCCCAGAACTTGCTGCGGCTTGCCGCCGCGACGATCTTGCCGATCGCCTGGTCGTTGCTGCCAACTGAAGCTTCCGGCGTGTAGGAGCCCGGTTTGGTGCCGGATGTGTGGTCTTCACCTAGCGACATGATCATGAAGCTCGCGAGGTTCCCTGTGCGTTCGGCTTCATGCAGGTCCTTGATCCACCCGTCCACCCGGTCCATGTCCCGGGCGCCTTTCCAAGTTCCCCGGCAGTCGACTGGCACCGCGTGATGTCCGAGATACTCGTTATCGCCTTCGCCGTAGGCTTTTACCGAAAGCCCGTGACGCCGCGCGTCGTCCCACAGGTAGCCGCCGTTCGGGGACTGGAGCTCCTCGCTGTTGGTGAGATCACCGTGGTCGGAATAGCCCGAGGTCCACTGCCGCTGCATCGCGTCAGTTGCCATCGCAGCATCGCACCAGCTGTGGCCGTCGAAGCTGACCTCCCCGTTACAGTAGAGGTTGTCCAGGAGCGTGTACTCCTTCGCGAGTTTGTGGCGGTTTGGCGTGATGGTTTCGCCGTACATGCATAGGTGGGGATCGCCCTCGCCCTCCTTAAGATCGCCGAAGACTTGATCGTACGTACGGTTCTCCATGATCACGTAAAGCACGTGTTGTATGGGGGAGTGCTTTCCGACTTCGTCGGGCACAATCGAGTCGCTGCGGGATGCCGTCCATCGCACATGCGCCAACCTGAACGGCGTGTTATCCCACACTGTTTTGGTCCATGTCGCCAACTTCGCGTCGTCGAACTGCGGCACAAAGGTGACGTAGCCTTCGAAGCAGTTCCCGGTGTAGTCGTACTGCTGGCCCTGGCGACCCTTGTCCGGAGCTTTGCCTTGCGCCGGAAAGTTCGGCCGCGATTGGAGCCCCTTGCCGATCGCCACGCAGAGTTGATCGTTCGTTGTGACCACCGAAGTCGGGTACCAGCCGGTGGGGATGAACCCTCGGATCCGCGTCGACTCGGGATTTGAGATGTCCGCGACCATCACGTCGTTGTTGTCGGCGTTCGCTACGTAGAGCGTTTTGCCATCCGGGCTTACCGCGACTCCGTCCGGCGTCGTCCCTTCAAGCACCGTCGGTTCGATGCACGTGTTGAGGATCTCCCGGACGCCTTCCGGCGGACGGGTTGCTCGTGTGGGGCCGCCCGCTGCTCTCTCGGGCGCCCGCGTTTGAATCACGTGGACGGTGTTGTCACCCGCGCAAGCCACGAACAGTCGGCCGTCGTGCGCCAAGGCCATATCGTTCGGGCGAACGCCGACTCGAATGTCGCGGACATGAATATTGGTCGCGGTGTCGATGACGGTAACGCTGGCGCTTCCCCAGTTGCTGATGTAAAGATGTCGGCCATCCTCGCCAAACGCGCACGAGTGCGGGTTGCTGCCCGTATTGACCACCTTGATCAACTTGAGGGACCCCGGTTCGAGCACGTACACTTGGTTGAAGGCTTCGTTC
>DATGIR010000213.1:0-7402 GCA_035295605.1 Fimbriimonadaceae bacterium
GCCGGCACTGGGCTGCGAGGATGCGAGGGTCGAGTCGACGATAGCGAGCCGGTGGTTGCCGCGCACGAAGTTCACACTGGTGAGTCCCAGCACGGATCGAAGCTGGTCGGCCGGAACCTTCATCGGCCCCGGCGACGGCGCCGAGCCCGGTTTGGGCTGCGGAAAGGCCGTCGACATCGCGGTATGGAACGTGATGTTTCCCTCGACCTTCTGCATGGTCTGGTGGATGTGGCCGTTGAGGACCGTGACCGAACCGAACCCTTTGAGGAGCTCCAACGCCCGGGCTCCGTCATCGGTCCCCCAGCCCCAGTCGGGATACACCGTCCACAGGGGGACGTGAGCGAACACGACGATCGGGGTGCTCTTCGGCTTACCACGCAAGTCGTCCGCCAACCAGGCGAGCTGGGTCTCCCCTAAGTTGCCCAACCCGCCTGGCTTGAGATTCAGCACGTTAACGAGCCCAACGAAGTGGACGCCTCTATGATCGAAGCTGTACCAACCGTCGCCCTTGGTCTGCTTTCCAAACCGCTCGAGGTACGAGCGGCCGTTGTCGGTCAGCACGTCGTGCTCGCCGGGAACGAAGAAGTGATCGGAAGCCGACACCGGCTTGAGAATCTGCTGGACCGCGTCGAACTCCTCCGCCTTCGAAAGGTGGCTCAAGTCGCCGGTGTGCAACAGAAGGTCGGGCTTTGCCTTGGCGGCGTTGATCTGGTCGATCGCCGCCTTCATCGTGCCGGTCACGTCCTTGTTGGCGTCCTTGCTGAAGCCGATGTGGCTGTCGCTGATCTGGACGAACGTAAAGCTGGAGGTGCGAACGGCGCTGAGAGCGTCCTCGTCGTTGCGCAGAAGGGCGGTGAGCGGGTGGGACTGAAGGATTCCGCCCTTCATCGTGAAGAAGAGGCCGGTGCCCGCCCAGGCCATGCAGCTTAGGAAGCCCCGCCGGTCGATTCCGTCTTCGTCAGTGATGATGTCGTCGATGGTCATGCCTTGATGACCGGCGCAGGCTTCGTTTTATTCCCACTGGGTTTCCGCAGCCGTGCCACGGCTCAGCGAGCCGTGTTTCATAATCCTCCCGATTGACCGATGCCGAAATACGACGAGCTGTCGCCCGCGGCCAGGGCCGCGCGATCCTCTTTCTGAGGGATCGCGCCGATTCGTCGTACTTCGACCTCATCCTGGAGCTCTGCTCTCGCGTCCAATCGATCGAGCCTTACACGGATGGCAGAACCGACTACCTCTGCCGCTTGGCGGAGACCCTTCCTGCCCCGGGATTACTCGTCCAACCCCTGGGCGAGCTCCTGCTCAGAACGAGAAGCAAATGGTTGCGAGCGCAAATCCGCCGGATCCTGGGTCATGCCCGGACGGAATGGAACCCGGACGCGCTAGGATTTCTGCTCCGTGATTTCGACCGGCTGCGGCCAAGCAACATCGCGTTCTACTCGATCGTCGATTTGGCCGGGCTGGAAGGTCTCCGGCACGTCGCCCGCAACGCGCATCGGTTCGAGCAGTGCCTGCTTCAGGCGGTATTCGAGGACGCGGTCGAGGCCTTTGGAAGGCGAGCCACGCTCCGACTCATCCGTCAGGAGGTGAAGCAGAATCCTGGCGCGCAGCGGCTCACGCTGCGCGTGGAGCGCGAGTACGTCCGACCGCCGAAGACCACCGCCGCCGGATACTTCCACCGGCTGAGAGAAGGGAAGAGCATCTATGGGTTCAAATTCGTAGCCTCGGGCGCCGATTGGGCCGCGCTTGCGAGAGTCTCGGTCGAGACCCGCGACGCCAAAGTGGCGAGGCAGGCCGCACGTGCCTTGTCAGAAAGACCGTGGCCGCTCGAGCTGGAGGCCGCGGTCGATGCCGCCTTGGCGGAAGGGGATCTCAACGTTCGGCGCTGGAAGCTCGTAGCCCTCAAGTCCTCGCCACATCCGCGCCTGCGAGCTTGGGCGCTCGAGCAATTGGCCAAACCCGGAGGCGGCGACGACGTCTACTCAGCGTTCCGACTGTTGGAGGGGTGTGCGCGGCCCTCGGACATGCCGGCAATCGCTGCCGGACTGCGCCGATTAGCGCGCTGGCCGGGCCGGTTCGAGAGCGCTCAGGTCCCGCTCCGCTCGTTTCGCTGTCGAATTTCGACCGAGGTCCTGCGGATGGCGTTCGATCACGGGCCGTGCCCCGTCTGCCGCTACTGGGTGGTCATGCAGTTGGTCCGTAGCCGGGCTCTGACCACGGTTGAGTTGGAAGAGTTGACCGAGGATGCGGACGAGGACACCCGTGCATTGGCACGGCGCATCCTCCACCGCCGGGCCCCGCGAACCTGAGGACCTTCAAACCTGAGGACCTGGCAACCTTCGGCCCCATAATCGGGCGTGCTCGCGTTGGCGCTCGTCCTTATGCAAACCGACTCGTCCCCGATTCCGCCCAGTCCTACCACCAAGTTGGTGTTCCTGGGCACCGGGAACCCCAACCCTGATCCCGACCATCAGGGTCCGGCGGTAGCAGTCGTCGTGAACGGGCAGCCGTATATCGTCGACTGCGGTCCCGGGCTCGTCCGCCAAGCTGCAGCCGCCGAGGCGAAGGGGGTTGAAGGCCTCACGATGGAGCGCCTGACAAAGGCCTTCATCACCCACCTCCACTCGGACCACACTCTCGGCTTGCCCGACCTGATCTTCACCCCCGCCGTGACCGGGCGAAAGACGGGCATCGAACTGTTCGGTCCCCCCGGACTCAAAGATATGGTCAAGCACATCGAGCTCGCCTGGCACGAGGACCGCGAGATTCGGCTTCATGGCGGCGAGCCCGCCATCGCCGCTGCCTACCAAACCAGTGTCCACGAGATCAAAGCCGGGCAAGTTTACGAGGACAAGAACGTCAAGGTCCGCGCCTTCGAGGTGATGCACGGCCACTGGAAGCACGCCTTCGGCTACCGGTTTGAAACCCCGGACCGGGTGATCGTCCTTTCCGGCGACACGACCTACTGCCCAAACCTGATCGAGAATGCGAAGGGCTGCGACATCCTGGTCCACGAGGCCTACTCTGCCGCCGGCCTCGCCAAGCGCACGAAGGATTGGCAGGCGTACCACTCCGCCTACCACACCTCCGGGCCGGACGTCGCCCGCATCGCCAACACGGTCCAGCCCAAGCTCCTCATCCTCTACCACGAGTTGAGGTTCCGCCAGCCTGTCGGCGAGATTCTCTCGGAGGTCAGGGCCGGCTACAGCGGGCCGGCGGTGGAAGCAAGGGACTTGGACGTCTACTGACCCCGCGTTCAAAAGAGCATCGCGCCCCGTCTCAAGAATCGGGGACCGGGCTAAGCCGATGCAAAACCAACTTCTTTTCGACCAAATTCTCGCGTTTGATATCGATGGCGGGCCGTCCCAGATCACCTTCGCGCACCGCCTCGCGCGGGAAAACGGCTGGAGTCTCTCGTTCACCAAGCGGGTCATACGGGAGTACAAACGCTTCGTCTACCTAACGATGACCACGGGCCACCCGTGCTCTCCATCCGAAGCCGTCGACGAAGCCTGGCACCTGCACCTGTGCTACACCCACTCCTACTGGACCCGCCTCGTCGGCGAGGTGTTGCCGCGACCGCTCCACCACAATCCGACCAAGGGCGGGAGGGCCGAGGATACCAAGCATGTCGACCTCTACCGCCGAACGCTTGAGACGTACGAGCGGGAGTTCGGGGAGGCGCCTCCGGCCGACATCTGGCCGACCCCCGGCCGGCGAGTAGCCTCGGTCGACCACTGGGTCGTCTCGAAGGCAAAGGTACGGCTTTTGGCGGGGTTGGGGGGCGTCGCCGTCGCCACTGCCATCTTCCTCGCCGGTTGCGTGCCGCTCTTCTCCCAGGTCGACGAAGGAGGCTCGGGCACGGTGGTTCTCTTCGTGGTTCTGGGCCTTGCGGCTATTGTCGGGCTGATCGCGTTCATCGTTTGGCTGGCTCGCCGGTCGACCGGCTCGGCGGGTTGTTCGGACGATTCGGTAGTGGTCATCGACGAAGGCGGTGGCTGCTCCGCTCCCGGTTGCAGCGCCACCGGTTGCAGCGGCGGCGTACCGGTCGATCCCGGTGCTTCGGGCCACGACGCCGGCCACGCGGCAGACTCCGGCGGTCACGCGGGCGACGCCGGCAGCCCATCCGGCGATTCGAGTTCGGGATCGGACAGCGGCTCGTCGACCGACGGGGGAAGCGGTGGCGGATGCAGCAGCGGGAGCTGTAGCGGAGGCGGCTGCAGCAGCTGAAGCTAGGGGAGTGGCGCGTGCGGCTTGAGGTCACGCGTGCTTACCCGAACCGTTCGGGCGCCATGAATGGGATGGATCGACTCCCATAAAAGATGCCGACCCTCGCCTTCCGGATGTGCGTCCTCGTTGCCGTGTCGAACGGCGATGAATCGGTTCTCCTCGATGTAGCAAAACAGCGCGTCTTCATAGAGGGCGGCGCCGACGAAGGTAGGCGCCGCAATGCGGGAGGCACTGAGCGCGCTGTCGATCTCCATCGCCACCCGAACCTTCTCTGCGAACTGGGCATTGAAAAGCCGAACGACAGCCCGTGCCTCGGGCCGGAGCTTCTTGGTGGCGAGGCCGACGCTTAGGTTCACCGCATCGTTCTCGGTGAGGGCGAGCACCGCCGTCGCCTGATCTAGTCCGGCGCGCTTCAAAGTCTCCGGATCGCGGGCGTCGCCGGCCACGAACGGCACCTCGCGGTCGATAAACGCCCGAAACTCGGCGTCGGGCTTTACGTCGATGCCCACCACCTCCAGCTTGAGGCGGCGCAGCTCGTTGACCGTGCGGTATCCGACGCCTCCGAGCCCGACCACGATCACGTGCGCTGCCGAAGCCACCCGGGCCCGGCCCAGCATTTGGTCGAGCTTGAGGCTCACCACGAAGTCCGTGACGATCGAGTAGAGCGTCGCCACCGACGCCGAGCCAAGCAGCATCAGGAGGCAGCCATAGAGCTTGAGCCACGGCCCCGCGTCCTTCGGCGTGATATCGCCGTATCCCACTGTCGTCACCGTGGTGATCACGAAGTACACCGAGTCCACCGCGGAGAGGTGCATCCCGAAGTGGAACACGAACACGCTTACGAGCGCGAGAAGGACGATGATGGAGGCGACTCCCTTGAGCGGGATGGGGGCGTTGCGCCAGATCGCGACCAGGGTTCGCCCGATGTTGCGAGGATCCGCCGCCGCCAGGATGCCCCGGAGCATCGTTCGCGCCGCCGATGGCGGTTTGACCGAGGTTCGCCCGGCCAGTTTGGAAAACTCCGCTTGACCGCACAGCACTTCAACCCACTCGCCGGTCTCGTCCGAATGGATGCGGAGGTGGTCGCAATCGACGCCGCGTTCTTCGAGCACGGGCAGGTCGATTCGCCCGACGACGTACGAGTCACCCTCGATAGTGAACGCGCCCCGCACGGACTCGCCAAGCGCCGCCGCGGCAAACGCCGGCGCCGAGATCATCGACATGCCGAGCGCGCGATGGACGCCGAGCGTCTCCTCCAGGCGGCGGGCCAGGTTCTGGTCGAATACACGCACCACGACCCTGGCACGCGGATTGATTCGCCGCGCGTCCAGAGCTACCTCGATGTTTACGAGGTCGTCATCCGTGCAGACGATGATTGCGGCCGCGTGCTCTATCCCGGCCTCGATCACGTTTCGCTCGTTGCGGGCGTCGCCGTACTGGATGCGGCACCCGAATCCCTCTACGGCTTCGACAAACTCTTCCCGGCCCTGCAAGGTCACGACGGTCACGTCTTCGCCGAGGCGGGCGAGCAGCATCGTCACGCGGTACCCGACCTGGCCCAGACCGCAGACGACGACGCGCACCGTCGATTATTGCCCGATGCGCCTCGAGGCCGGACCGCGAACCTGTGACGAAGACACATCCTCGCCTTTTCTTGAATCAATGTCGCTTTGCGGTGATGCTGGCGCGGAAGTTGCCCGTATTCCGGTCTATAGGACATGCAACCTAACGCGATCGAGCTGAGAGCGGCGCTCGCCGCTTCAACTGTGGTCGAACGTGCGATCCCCGGCGTACGGATGTTGCTCTACTCCGGACCGGGCGCACGCATCGACATGCACGAACATGAACGGCCGTTCATCACGTTCCTCGTTCACGGGATGAGCGACGAGACGGACGTGTACGGCAATGTGCAGCGCATCGGCTCGGGCACCATCAACTTTTCACCGGCGGGAACGCGCCACGCCCACCACTTCTTTACCGACAGGTGCGCAACCCTCTGCGCCGACTTTTCACCCGGCATCATGGCCCTCGCCAACGAGCATCGCAGCGAGTTGGAGCGCCCCCGCATGATCCGCTCCGGACCCGCGGTCGAAGTCGCCCACCGGATTACGCTGGAGTTGCTGGAGGCGGATAGCTACTCTGACCTCGTGCTCCAAGGGCTCTATATCGAGATGTTGGGGGAGATCATTCGCTCGCCGGGCGACGCGATGAAGGGGGCGCCCGGCTGGTTGAATGTGGCCTGCTCCATGCTTCGCGAAGCGCCGTTGAGCAGCCTCAGCGTAAGAGACGTGGCGGCGGAAGTGGCCGTGCATCCCTCCCACCTTGCCAAGGCGTTCCGCCGCTACGTAGGCCAGTCGCCGGGTGAGTTCGCCCGTCTTGCGCGCCTCGAGCGCGCCTGCCGCGAGTTGCACCACACGTCGAAACCGCTCAAGCTGATCGCGCTCGAGTCTGGCTTTGCCGATCAGGCCCACTTCACGAGGGCGTTCAAGCGGGCATTCGGCTACGTGCCCTCCGCGGCGCGGCAGAACAACATCGATCTCAGACACGGCGCGTAATCCGCCTTGCCCGCCCAACGCCAATCCTTGATCGGCCCTCGCCCTGCCTGACGATGCCGCTTGGACCGTGCGTCAAGCCCTAAAGAGGTGCATCGAGAATGCGTTTTCGGCTTTTTTGGACAGTGTTGGGTGCGGCGCTCGCGGGATCTGCCGTAGCCCAGCAGTATCGGGTTGTCAATTTGGGAACGGAGACCGGGGTCGGAAACAGCGACGCCTTTGGCGCGAACCACTCGGGCGCTGCGACGGGATGGATCGACCAGACCATCAACTACTCCCAGGCGTTCTATTACACACCGCAGGGCGGGATGATCAACATTGGAAACCTTCCCGGCAACCCCACCGGCTTTAGCTCCGGCGTCGGCATCAACTCGAGCGGGATGGTAGCGGGCTGGGGAACCCAATCGAACAATCTCGAAGAAGCGTTTGCGTGGACGCAGTCGGGCGGAATGAGCACGCTCGGCTTTCTGTCCGGCGGGACCGAATCCGCCAGCAGCGGAATCAACGACTTGGGCGAGATCGTCGGCGCTTCGAATATGGCCGGCGCCCTGAACCAGTCGGAACCGTTCACTTGGACCAAGAGCGGCGGCATGGTCAATCTGGGCGGTTTCAACGGCCTC
>DATGIR010000214.1:0-4003 GCA_035295605.1 Fimbriimonadaceae bacterium
CAACCCAACTTGGAACGATCGTCTCGTACGCGCCATCGAAGACCGTCATCACCTCAGACAAGGTGTCCTCGGAATAGGAAACCGACTTCGGCTGCTCGCGCGGCTTTGATTGATCGTAGTTCTGCGCGTTGGCCTGGGCCAGGAGAAACATCCGTTGGGAGTCCGTAAAGAGATTGATGGGGACACGATTCCCCGTTTCGAGATACCCGCGTTGCTCTCGGCTCAGTGATGTCCAAAAGGTGTAGGTGCCGCCCGCGATCCGCTCGTCAGAGCGGACAACCTCATGGATAAGTTGCGTCGGGTACGGCGCGAGGCTCGCCCAGAGCGAGACGGGGTCCATCACATTCACCCGCGCGTCGCTGCCTTCCAGGTAGTTGAAGGTACGGAGCCCGTGCGATTCAAGGCTTGCCAGAGCGTCGATTGAGAGCGAGCGCGTCCCGTTCGCGTACGCTCCGATCTCGTTCAAGAACGGTCGGTCGGCCCGTCCTGCGACCGCGAAGTCGACGTCGCGTGGCGTGACGCTCACCCAACCGTTCTGTTCTTCAACTTCAACGGATGCGTAGGCGTGCATGCCGAGCTCAAACTCCGCGAGGTTCTGTCCGAAAGCAGGTACACGGAGGGTATCGTCGGTCAGCCGATCCGGCAGCCATCCGACGAATTGTTCGTCCTTGGCTTTTGCATACGCGACAAAGAGGTCGGATGCGAACCAAAGGGGATCGACATCCGTCGCATGCGTTAGCCGCTTCCGCATCCTGGAGATCGCCGCTCGCTCGGCCGGAGAGGGGTGGGGAAGGGATCCGATGGAGGCTTGACGGCAGGTGAGAAAGTCGGCCGTCACCGGGTCGGGAGCCAAGGACGGACTTCCTCCTTTCCGCGCCGCCTCGAGCTTGACCCAGTCGCCCCACGGAACGCCGTCGACCGTATAACTGCCGCCGGAAATGGAGATCTCTCGACCGTCCGTCAGCGTCGCGAGTCCGCCAACCATCATCTCTGCGGCGCGTGACGCATCGTACCAAGTGATATCGACGTCCGTCTTGGCCACGTGTTGCTCGCCGAGTTCGACTTTCGGGGTCGCGCGAAGATAGGCCTCGATGACAGCGTTTGCTCCCGAGTCGAGCAGTTCCTGGTCGACTCGGGGGTTCGTCGAGAACGTGACGTTTTCGTCACGGCGGACCCGGGCGAGTCGATCAAACCCGACCACATGGATGAGCTCCCGTGTGTCGAATCCAACGGGCGAGGTCCCCTTGAGCGCCCTGATGCGCGCGTCCAGGAATGGTTGGCGACGGGCCGCCATCCTCTGGCTCGAACGCATAAGGACCAGGTTGTCGCCATGCCGAAACCACTGCGCGTTCAGTACATCGGCCAGATGCTCTTCAAAGGCCTCGAGTCCGACATTGCGGACTCGTATCGCCACGATCTCCTCGGCGAGGTCCGGGGAAGCGCCGAGGTGAATACGGCTTTGGGCGGATGCCGCCTCGAGGGCGACGCGCAAGCGGCAAGCGTGTTCGGTAAGCGTTAGCGTCGACGCTGGCTGGACGAGCAACGCGGTAAGGACCAGCCCCAGCATGATCAAAGCATTCGACGCGCGAAGGCTCTACGGTGGCACGCCCTGGGTATCTGCCGGTGGCGGGCCGCGCTTCCGCAACCGGTCGACGGCGGCATCGATCATGTCCCGGATCTCCTTGGGCAGCCCCGAGATCCCCACCGGCGGACCCTCCGGGAACGAGAACCCGTAGACGGAGCCCCGACGGTAGACGCCCTGCGCCACGTAAACCTGGATCATGAAGGTGCGGCGCGAACCGACGCTGAGACGATCGACCTTAAAGCCCGCCGTGGGCGCCCACTCCGGGACGAGCGTGCGCGCCGCACGAGCCGCGAAGGAAGCCGTGCGCAACGGAAATGAGACCGATCCCCACGGCGCCGTCGACTTGCCCTGGTCTGCTATCACCACCTGATCCTGGCGGTCTGTGAGCGTCAGGTAGCCGTCCAACGGGAGGCCGTGCGGCGCCACCTCGGTGGGCTCAGAACGATAGGTATCGCCCTCGGAGTCCGAATTGGGGCCGGCGACCTGCGCATCCGCTACCTCCAGGTTCGGGGATTGGTCGCGCGGGCCGTAGATGAGCCGGGAGAGCAGCGCGATCTGTTCGGGCATCAAGGACCGGAAGCCGAGCCGGCCGGATCGACTCAACTCCGCTCGTTGGGCATCGTCGAACGAGCGAAATAGCTCGACGAAGGGCCAATCCTCGAAGAGCGCTTGGGCGGCGGGCGACCGGGCGAGGACGCACCAAGTGTTGGCGACGTCGTCGTCACGGACGATGCCGAGCCTGGAGAGCTCGATAACGCGATCGAGCGTCACATACCGGTCGCCCGCCAGTTCGCACATGACACGAGCCAAATCGGCTCGATCCACGCGTCTAGCTTCAACCTGTGGCGAGTTCCTGGGCAGGATCGTGAGCCATCCGCCCTCCTGGGTCGCGGCCAAATCTGACGACTGAGATATTCCGGCCCAGACATCGGCTGGTTTACACTCCTTCTCGCCTATCGATTGCAAGAAATAACCGAGAGAGTCCGGAAGGAGGGCCACGAGCTGAAGGTGGCGGGCCTTGGCCATGCCAATGACGAGTTCACCGCGGAATGCGGTGGGGTCGAACCGGTCTGGCGCGAATAGAAGCCGCACCGCCTCGGCTCGGGCTGCTTCGGTTTCCACCGATTTCCCGAGGTCTGCTCGACCCGAAGTGTCGAAGCGGAGTTGGAATAGGTCCCGTTCGAGTGTGAGAATCTTGGCCGCTTCGGGGGATAGCTTGATCGGCGCCTCGTCCCGCGCCTCAGGGCTCGGCTGAGTTAGCCCCCCAAGAACGCCGGAGCTCAACGTCGTCGCGACCCCATGCTCGTCGTATCCACGAAGCTCGACATCGAGCGCCACCGGCGCGCCGGCAGCGTCTTGGCGGCTCACGATGAGCAGTACTTTGGCCGGTTGAAGCGAAACGGCCTGGGAAAGCATCGCATCGTCGATTTGTTCGCGGCTCAACTTCCCGGACGCCGCGAGTTTCTTCAACCGCTCGGCCTTTTCGTTTTGCGCGGACGCCAACACCGCATAGGTGGCGAAGGCATCATCGCTGAGCTGAACTTGTGCCGCGGTCGGGCTGGTGCTGTAGACGATCCGGCTTTCATCGGCGATGGCCGCCAGCTCACTCGGCCCGATCGTCCGGAGGAGCGCGATCACCTCGGGTTCGAGGTTCGAGTCGGCCTCTTGGTCGTCAGGCGTCTTGGACGTCGGGGTCTTGGGCGGCGCCGCGAGTGCCTTGGTCAACACCTTTGTTCGGAACGCGATGTCCTCCGCGTGCTGCCTGGCGCGTGCCGCCCCCGATGGTTGCAGGTATGTGAGCCCATCCTTCGAAGCTGCCCACGCCCCCGCCGTGACCTGAGCTATGCGCCTGAGCAACTCCTCGACCGGGGCATCGTGAACGTCGAGGCAGAGAACCTCCTTTCTCAACGCTTCGGAGACCGCAAGCGGCTGTCCGGTGGCTTGCGCCAAACGCGGCATGAGGCGAGAGAGGGGCGCGCCAGGTTCGACGATGGTGACCGTCGACGGCACGGCGCAGAGCGCAAAAACCAGCCCCAGGGTCTGGGACAACAGCACAACCGTATTATCCGCCAGTCAGCGACTACCTGGGCGGCGCACCTTTGTCCGGGCCGCCGTCCACGCCGGCCTGCCGATACGCATCCCGCATTTGCTTGAGCGAATCGTTGAACTTCTTCTGCAGATCCCCCGGAAGGTTGTTGAGCGAGTAGACCGCGTCGGGCGGGAAGGAACAGTCTGACAAGCTGGCCGCCTTGAACGAATCCGGCGAGACGTAGATGCGGAAGTGCATGTTCCGCTTTGTGCCGACCCGGACCCGATCGATCACGGGGAAGGACGACGGCATCTCGGCGGCCTGGGGCGAGTCCCGCATGGCGACCATGGCCGCCAACTGTTCGACGCCCATTGGCTGCATCATGGCCT
>DATGIR010000215.1:0-2142 GCA_035295605.1 Fimbriimonadaceae bacterium
ATCTGGCCGAGGTCCCTTGATTGCATTCGAGTCTGCCGAACGCCGCGGCTGGGGCACTCTCTGTTACTCGGGTCCGAAACCCAGGCGAAAAAACGTGCCTATTCCAGCCGACGGCATCCGTTGGTTAACTTACTAGGCGAAGAAACGGGGGTCACACTCCTTGGCCGTCGGGCGGCAAACCCGCCCCCGCATAGAGAATCTGGTTATCTGCGGCTAGCCGAGAGCCCTTCTTAACACGATCGCCTGGAACGGTTGAACCGTTCCCCAGGGCGTAATGTGCTCGATTCGCCAGGCTCGAACGCTTTCGAACTCCGGCTGAAAGCAAGCCGCCAGCCCTTCCCCGTGATCCCGGGAGACCGGCAGGCCGCTGCAACGCTCCGGGCCGTCGGCGGCGAAGGTCATCAAGACCACGTGACCACCCGGCGTCACCGACGACGCCGCCAGCTCGGCGTACCGGGCCCGGTCGGCCGGATCCGTCAGAAAGTGGAACAGCGCCCGGTCGTGCCACACGTCGAACGTGCCGAGTTCACCGATCGCCAAGAGGTCGCCGGCCACGAAACGGACGCGTGACCCGACCGCTCCCAGCCGCTCCCGTGTCTGCTCCAAGGCGGCCTCAGAAATGTCCACCAGCGTGATCTCTGAGTAGCCGGCGGCGAGTAGCCCGTCCGCCAGCCGAGAATTCCCTGCCCCCACGTCGATAATCCGCGAGTTCAATCCCGGGGCGAACTCGCGGATGGCCGCGAGCGAGGCTTCCGGCGACGACTGGTGCCAGCTCTGCTCAGGCTCGGACTTCGTCCGGTAGACGCCCTCCCAATGGTTCGCCCGGCCGGTCATAACATTTCCGAGCATACTTCGCGAATTTGTGCAATAAAGTGTTGATAAATGGCCTATTGAATACGGTATGACTCAGATACATGGCTACCGTACTGAACGCAGGCGCTCTGGGTCACTCGGGTGACGGCGTTCAACCGGATGACCCGGTGGGCAACTTCTGGTGGTTGCCGGTCCTCGTAGGCGCCGCCGCGGTGGCCGGCGTACACGCGAACGGCGAATCGGTCGGTCGGCTCGCAGCTTGGGCCGCTCTCGGCTTCCTGGCCACCGGCCTGCTCCTCATCGCCTATCTGCATGTCGCCGGCGCGAAGGAGTACGACCCGGTAGAGGCCTTCGTCAGCGACTACGCCCGAGATCGAGTGTTCGGTAATGCCATGCGGTGGGCGTTCGTCTGTCTCGGATGGACGTCGATGCTGCTGGGCTCCGTTCTCATCGGCGGGCCGGCAACGCTCCCCGTCGGCTGGTTTCTCATTTGCGGCGGCGCCTGCATCACGTTGCTCAGTCGGTTCACCACGAGGTCCCCGGAGCGCATCGCCGGGTTCAGGGGCGGCGCCCTCCACGACTTCTTCGTCTCCGTCGGTTTCCTGCTTGTCATGGTGACGATGGGCCTCCTCGGCTTTTGGCAAACACTGGGACCCGAATGGGTCCGCGCGGTGGCGCTGGCTCACCTGAACGTTTCGGGCCTCGCCGTGCTCGGCGAAGTGGTCGTAGTCAGCCGGTTTCGGGTGAAAGGGGACAAACCCGGGCAGGGTCTCGCCGAGCGCGCCGTGATCTTCCTCCTCCTCACGTGGGCGGGAATCCTTTGCTGGCTCATCCTGTCCTTCGCGGGTTTGAAGTAGCGAATCATAATCCCCGCATGTCCACCCTCACTCCCCTTGTCGAAGCCTGGGACGAGGCCCACCGCGAATTCGCCATCGCCTTGAACGGCGTTCCGGACGCCGACTTATGGAAGCGCGCCCATCCCCGCCTCCTCAGCGTGGGCGAGCTCGCCGCCCACGTGGCCTACTGGCAGGCAGTGTGGGCTTTGGGCGGCGGAAACGCCAACCCGGACTTGGCGACGCTCCCGATTCAGAGCCCGCTCCTCGACGCCGCCGCCCGCTACTACACCACGAACGTGGACCATGCCTTCGTTGCCCCGCTCGGCACGTCCCAGGTTCTCGCCGAGGTCGCCCGCATCCACGAAGCCGCCAAGGCCGTCGCCGCCGCTCACGAGAAGGACGACCCCTACCCCGGCCAGTGGGGCACTTGGGGCAACCTGGTCCAGTATCAGGCGTTCCACGTGGCCTACCACACCGGGCAGGCCTACTCGGT
>DATGIR010000216.1:0-6188 GCA_035295605.1 Fimbriimonadaceae bacterium
TCAGGGATGGTTGTTGTAGCGGCATCCATCTCGTAGACATTATGACCATCCCCGCACTGTGCACGGGTTCGCCTCTTGGACAACCATCAGCTCAAGATGCGACGCCCTGAAGCCGCGCCTACGAATCCATTTCGATGGACACCCTATACTGCGCTATGCGAGCGTTGCCAGTCTGTCTGGTAGCCGCGGTGGTTTTTGGGATGGGATGCGGCAAACGCGAGGTGCATGTCGTGGGCAGCTGGCGGGTCGATCCCGCGTCCTTGCCGAAAGGCGTGACCCCAGCGGGGACAGCGGCTCTGAGTGCTATGGTCATGGAGATCGGGCTGGAATTTAGACCTGACAAGACCTTCACGTGCACGATGACCGGCGCCGGGCGAACGACACGTTTCGAAGGGAGTTATGTGCTGAGCGGCCACAACGCCACCATGACGACGACCAGGGTGAATGGGATAGACAGCCGGTTCTTGGTCGAGGGAGTTTCGTCTGACCGCGACCCGCCACGCCAAGGGCCGATAACGGCACTAATATATTTGGCTCACCAATGGATTGAAATTGCTTTTGCATCATTCAAGACCCCTTCGGTCGGCGGCGCTCAGCATGTTTCGTGTAAGCAATTGCGATGAGCGCCAGCGTAAGTCCAATTGCCATTCCTGGAAGGACGAGGCAGACGAAAACCACATAGATAGCGACTTCCAGTGGCATCTAGCTCACCCCGTCCCCGGCTTGCTCCTTGGCGGCCCGCTCTTCGGCTATCAGCAAGTCAATCTCAGCCTTGGGCACGGAAAGGATTTGCCGCACGTTCCTCGTGAATTCTTGGAATTCCGGGTTCGTTGGCAGATCTGCTTCGGTTGGGTTGGGTGGCTTCCTTTTCTTCTTTGCCATCAGGCCTCCAGGACGAGTTCTTTGCCCGTCAATTGCTTATACGTCAGGCGCTTGCCGCTGACCTGGGTCAGAACCTTGGTGAACCGGTCGGCGTCCTTGACGTGGCGGAAGTTGTAGCGGAACGATTGCTCGGTCACATAGGCTGAAAGATGGCCGTGCGCCGTGTGCGTGTACGTGCCCTTAATCGTTCGCTTTAGGAGGCTCCAGAAGTTCTCCATGCAGTTGGTGTGAACCGTGCCGTCAACGTACTCGTAAGCGTGGTCTACCGTCTGGTGTCGGTATCGGTCGGCAAGCATCACGTAGGACGGGTTCGCGTCACTGTAGAGCCATGAATCCGGCTTAACGTTCTCTTTGATGATCGGAACCAGCGTCTTGGCTTTGGTGTCCGGGACTAGGAACGTGCGAACCTCACCCTTGCGCTCCAGGATTCCCATAACGATTGACTTGTTATTGCCTGGGTTCGAGTTGACGCCCTTCTCGATCTTCTTGCGGGTGTGCATGTTGATCGCCTTCCCGCCAACGTAGGTTTCGTCCGTCTCAACTTCGGGACCACCTTTGCCGCCCATCTTGTCGAAGCTGCCCTGCTTCATGGCGAGTCGAATCCGGTGAAGCATGAACCAAGCCGTCTTTTGCGTGATTCCGAGTGAGCGGTGAACCTCGTAGCTCGATATGCCGTTCTTGGCGTTCGTAATCAGCCACATGGCGCACAGCCACTTAGACAGCTTGATCGGGCTGTCCTCCATGATCGTGCCGACCTTGACGCTGAACTGCTTGGCACACGCCTTGCACTTCCACCGCTTCTGAGTCGCCAGCCAGTAGTGATCCGACTTGCCGCAATTCGGACAGGGGATCACGCCGTCCGGCCATCGCATAGCCGAAAGCGTGCGGATGCAAACTTCCTCGTCGGCGAAGTATTGGACTGCTTCCAGAAGTGTCTTGGGGCCGTTGCCTTTCATGGATTTATTATATCACGGTTTCGTTTACTTGACTTACCAATTCGTATCTATTTCTGTGTTCTGGCTCACTTTAATAGTAAACCGGGTCGCGTCCGTTAGGTCCATCTCTTTGATTCTTGGAGGCTTGGTCACGTTCTCGCGCGACGTGAACCTAACTCGGGTGCGCCAGCCGTAGAATTCCGTGTCGGCATCTTGTGCTCGCACCATCAGTGACCCGTTTCCGATGCTCAGACCACATTCGTCAGTTCCTCTGAGCGGGAACCAATCTGATTCGAATGCAACCCAAAAGAACGTGCGCTTGTTGTCTCCCGTCACATGGATCGGGTCCATACCTGTAGCCCAAAATTCTCCCTTTTGGGGCATCGGAATAAGGTCAATGGGCCAAACCTCGTAACCTCTGTGAGCATCGATAAGGGGAATCGGCTGGTCAATGTGCGGAGCCGTGCCACCGTCATCATCCTCCACTACAAAGAGTTGGATGGACGTTAGGTTAATCGCGCGTCCTGAGTTGTTAGCGGACAACCGCAAGAATCCTCGGATTTTCTTCTCGGCGCTGTCGTCAACGGCCATGCCGAGAATGAAATCCTCGGCATGGAGCCTTACATCATCAGGATTACCCTCCAGTTCGCAAACCCGCTTTCGCTCTTTGGCCCACACAAAATAGAGCGTGAGAAACGCCGCAACCAGGGCGAGGGTGGACCATATCGCTTTTGCATATGCTGCATCGGCATAAAATGCAGCAACAGTGAACGGAACTGTTAGGGGTCCGGTCACCTTGCTCCCCCAATCCATCCAAATTGCACAAAGCAATTCAGTGACGGAAGGTGCTTTCGCTTTAGGATTGCGCACGACCCAATCTTACCAGGCGTGGTTAGCCAAGTATATGAGTGCCCCGATAACTCCCTGGCGAGCCGAGCTTAGCGACGACTCCGGCAAACTCAGCCTCGCCTTCATGGGCACCACGTCGACATTTATTCGGAGCCCGTAGATGAGATTGGCGGTCTCGGGGGGATTACTTTTCCGGCGGCCAATTATCACGAAGACTTCTGCCGGAGTAGATGAGCATGAAGAGGCTCGCTGCGGTCTCCAGGGCGAGGATCCACCACCCCCGCGACAAGGGCAACGAGCCGTGATTTCTGATGGCGACCTCGCCTGCAAATAATTGGTAGAGCACCAGCGCGAGGAAACCTATGCCGACCGCCATTCCACCCAACGCGCTACGCAGATCCGGGTCTTTCAGCATGTAGGTCGCCTCGGCCGTGATTGTACAGCTAGGAACCGAAGGCGGAGGACACTCGCGCAACCCACTACCGCCCGTGAAACGCCCGCGTCCACCTGCCGACCAGCTTCAAATAGAAGTCGCTCGGCAGCCCCTCGAAGTCGGCGAACTTCGACGCCCCGGCCGGCACGTCGTTCGTGCACTTGAAGATCGCCGTCCCTTCGTCGATCTCGTCGAACATCGCCTGGTAAACCATCTTCGCTCCGGCCGCCCGTAGCGCCCTGTACTGAGCCTCCAGGAACGCCCCTTTCCGGCGCGGGATCTGGTTGAGCGGCGCGCCAGGTTTCAGGTTGTTCCAAGTGAAGCCGGGAAAGACGACCGGCAGGTACTCCACGCCGCGCTCCATGCAAAGCGCCATGTCCGGAACCACGGTGTTCGAGACGTACTGCCTCGCCGCTTCCGGGGTGCCGAACCGCCCGACCGCCCAGGGCGACAGCACATCTGCCGCCTTGCAAATCTCGTCCAGCAGCGGGTCGTCCACCGCATCGCGGGCGTGCGTCCGCCAGTAAGTCGGCACCCCGATCATCACGCTGCACCCGCGGCCGTGAAGAAAGTGAATCAAGTTCAGGCACTCGGCGAGGCTGTACTTCCGGCCGTCGTTGAAGCCCATTCCCCAAACCGCGACCAACGGCTTCCCGCGATGCTTCAAATAGGCCCGCGTCTCGGTGATCCTCATCCGATCCTGCAAGTCGGCCCAATCCTGCTTGACGACAGCCGTTCCGCCCGCCTGAAGCCCGCTGAGGTCGTACATCACGGCGAACGCCCGTCCATTCCGGTTGGCGCCCTCGCGGCACGAAGAGAGCACCTTGGTGAAGTGGTCGCGGTGCGCCTTCGCGGACAGC
Organism: Fimbriimonadaceae bacterium; assembly: GCA_035295605.1. Taxonomy (GTDB): domain Bacteria; phylum Armatimonadota; class Fimbriimonadia; order Fimbriimonadales; family Fimbriimonadaceae; genus DAIDHV01. The sequence goes on from DATGIR010000216.1 coordinate 3,960, forward strand.
TCGCCCCCGAAGCGCTGGACGAAGACGCCGTCGATCCCGTACTGCTTCATCCACTTGAAGTGCCGCAGCACGGTCGCCGGATTATCGTCGCTGGGCAGCTCGGCGACCTTGCCGTCGGCCAAGCGAAACGGCGTCGGATATCGCTCCTGCGGCGGCAGCTCGCTCACGTCGGGCCAGAGGTCGAAGCAGCAGCTACCGGGCTGAAAACCGTGCCGGCCCGCGTAGTGCATCCAGCCGAGGCCCGATCCGTCCCCTTCGGCGCAGTGCCAACCCTGGTAGCCGCACATCACGTGGCCGGCCAGGGTCGAGGTGTCGACTCCGCGAACCGACAGGCCCGTGTACGGCTTCAGCCATTGCGAGTCGGGGAGAACCGCCCGCCCCCCGAGGGCCAGGATCGCGACGAGGGAAACCACGACGTCAAGCTACCTCTCTGTGCGCGCCGTCGCAGGACAGATTGGGGCAGTTCGGTGTGCGAGGAATACTGAAGCGTGCGGATGTGGATTCTTATCGGAATCGCTTCGGTCTTGGTCCTCGCCGGAGCCCTGGTCGCGCGGCTCGGCCACCGCGGCACAATCTACATCCTTCGCAAGAACGGCTACACCTCCTTTTCACAGGTCCGGAGCTCGCACCATCACCACACACCGCAGGAAGGGCTGCAGAAGGTAATCGATCGACTATTGCCGGCGAACTTCTTCGACATGCTGTGGGTATCGACCCGCGACGATGAGTACAGCGGCGTGATCCTCACGGTGGACTCTGGAACCCCCGTTCTCTCGGTCACCTTCAAAACCCACGCCGAACATGAGAAACTTGCCGCCTTCAAGCGTGCCATGACGGCCGGCGGTTTCAGCGGCTCCGAGGAGTCAAACGGGTTCAACGGCGGCACTGGTGAGGAGTTCAGGATTACAAGCCTCGAGTACCGCCTTACGCCAGCTTCCGACAAAGTCTTGGAGGCGGTCGAATGCGCTCTCGCGAACCTCTATCCCGGAGATCGCGACGGATACTTCGTCGAGGGTTCAAACCTTCGGGAAATCGTGGGTTCGCGGCCGGGAGTGAAATTCGTGCCAGACTCCGATCCACTCCGGGATCTCCACTAGTTTCTAGGCCGGGGTCCCGGCAGGCGACAGCGTAGCCTTGATCGACAACACCCTGAACCTCAGCTCCACGTGGCCGCCCCCGCTGGAAGAAATGGTCCCGAGGTCGAACGGCAATACTGCCGAGTTGTTGCCGTAAACCTGATCGACCTTAATGGTGAACTTCTTGGTCGCTACGTGCTGATACGCGAGCCGGTCGCCGGTCCTGGCCATCGGCTTGACGACGCCTCTCTCGGTTGAGGCCTTGGGCGTTCCGTTCGGGTAGGCGATGCTCGCGCTGGAGCCTTCCGGTCCGAAGACCGACTCGTCGATCGAGACCTCTACGGTGATCGTGTCCGGGCTGCTTCGAGATACCGGCCACCCGAAAAGAAGCTCGTAATCTGGGTGGACCGAGAGCTTTGGATACTCCGTGGACGAGTAAACGCTGACCGTCTGCGTACGACCCTTGTCGGCTGAGCTGGGCCAGAAGCAGCGCCGGTACGCCATGCTCTTGGCAGGCGTGAGGTTGTCGGGGATCGAGGACCCGAACGAGCCGTGAATGTCGGCGTAGTCGAGCGTGACCGGCGCGAGTAGGAGTGCAAGGTACAGCATCGTGATTTCAGCCTCCTGGCATGATCGCCACGTAGGCGTTCTTTATAATGGTGTCTACTTAGCCGGTTAGGTAGGAGTCGAGTGTGCTGGAAACCAACTCGCTGCTCGTCAGGCGTCGCCGCCCTCAGCCCTTCATCCGCCTGCGAATCGCAATGCCGACGCCGGCGATCGCGAGGCCGATCGTGAGTGGTTCGGGCGTCGGGCTCGGGGACACGTCGAACCGGAACGCCCCGGTCGTGTTGGCCGGCGCGTAGGTCCAACTGCCGTTGAAGTAGCTCGCCTTAGGGGCTAGCAGGCCGACGCTGTTCTGGTTCCAAATCGCATACAGGTCGGAATTGGGCTCATCCACCACGCTTGCAACCAGCCAATACGTTGACTGATCGGTCAGGGAGGCGCTGCCGTCGCCCAGCAACGTAGCCGGCGCGCTATAGCTGAGCCACGGCCCGGTGGTATTCATGGTCCAAGTTTCCAGAACCGTGCTGCCTATTGAGCCGGAATCGTCGTTCACCAACTGAAGCTGCACGGTGCCCGTTCCGCTAACGTA
>DATGIR010000217.1:0-5518 GCA_035295605.1 Fimbriimonadaceae bacterium
TCCATCGTCTCGGGGCCGAAGTAAACCTGCCCCCCCATCGCCTTCACCTTGTCGCATGCGGCATCGGTGTTAGCAACCCCAACGTACGGGCTCCAATGTGGGGGCGCGCCTGGAGGCATGAACCCAGGCATCGATCCGGCAATGAATGCCTCGCCCACTTTGAAGTGAATGTAGGGCGAGTCGCCCACGAATTGGGACCAACCAAAGACGTCGCAGTAGAACTTGGCCGCCTTCTCCGCGTCGGGTGAGTACAAGTCGGCCCAAACCAGGCCACCGGTCACATTCTTGACCGCGAGCCCCGGGTCCCCGAGAAGCTGGCAAAGTGCACATGTGGCCCCGGTGGGGTCGGTGAAGATCCCGATTTTCACCGACCCCATGACCTCGAAGGGGCCCATGATCATCTTTCCGCCGTTCGCGGTTACCTTCTCCGCCGCGGCATCCGCATCCGCGACGCCGATATAGAGAAGCCAGTGCGGAGGCACCCCGGCGGCCTTCATCTCCTCGCTCGTCTCAAAGCCGGCTGCAGCGGTCTTGCCGTCCAGATCGAAGAACGTGTACGTATCCGTCTCGCTAATCGGGATCTCCCGCGACGCCCAGCCGAACAACTCGCTGTAAAACGCTTTGCCTGCCTTCAGGTCGGGGGTGTGTAGCTCGAGCCAGACGAAGTGGCCGGGGTCGTTTTGGACGGAATCTGCCATGGACGCAGTTTAGCGGGGGCACGCTACTTCTGTCGAATTTCCAGCTCGCCGAGCGCGGCCTCGATTCCCTGCAATTCCCGGCGCGCTTCGCGTAGATTCGACAGCGGGTCGTTGCGGTCGAGTCCTCCCGATTCCAGGCTTCCCTCGAACTGGTCCAGCGTCATTGCGGCCGTGCGCATCTCCTGGAGCAACGGAAGAGCCCAACCTTGATCCAACGCCACCTCCTGCGCAAGAGGCGTGTCAGGTTCCGCAAGCTCGAGCATCCGTCCCATCGCATCCTCGAGCGCCTGCCGCGCCCGACCGAAGGGTCCTGCGTCGATCTTCCGGCTCCCCTTAACCGTCAGTGGGCGATGCTTGAGGTAGATAGCCGCGGCTTCGTCCAAGACTTCGGCGACCCGCGGGGAAATCGCGGGCTGGACGCCGACAAGACTCGTAAACTTCGCGTATCGGTGGCCGATCCGATCCGAAAGCCTCCGCACCTTGCGCAAAGACTCGGGGATGCGCCGGTCGAGGTGGTAGAAGAGCGCCCAAAGCCCCGCCGCGAGGGCCGCGCAAGGCAGAAAGACCGGCCAATTCCGCCAGCCGTTCTCGACCACGACGATCAGCCCGACCAAACCGGTGAGCGTCGCCACGACCGCGGGGACGACGTAGGCCGCGATTCGATAGTCGTTGTGGGGCTTCTCACCTTCGGCTTGAATTAGCGTTTCCAGCGCCGCGTGTTCAGGCAACGCCGACCCGCCCGCAACCCTTCGCGCAATTCGAAACCAGGTCATCGACCCCATTCAACATAGGATACGTGGACAAGGGGCTGGTTCGACGCCCCAAAATGGAACCCTGACCGTGTCACTCGCCAAGCCGGAATCGATCGACGAATACCTCGCCAACATCCCGCCCGGAGCCGGGCGCGACGCTCTGACTCGAATTCGAGCCATCGTGTTGGAAGAAGCGCCTCAGGCCAAGGAGTTGATCAGTTACGGAATTCCGGCATTCAAACTCAACCGTCCGTTCATTTGGTTCGCTGCCTACAAGAACCACTGCTCGCTCTTCGCCGGCCACACGGTAAAGGAGTTCGCGGACGAACTCCGGTCGTTTACAGTCTCGAAGGGGACGATTCAGTTCCGGCCCGACAACCCCATCCCGGAAGCGCTTGTCCGAGCGATTCTACGCGTGAAGATCGCCGAGGATGCGGCCAAATCGGCGCAACGCTCTCGGAGCGGCTAACCTGCTTCGGCGGCGGCTTTTGCAGCCAGGGCGATTGCCTTGAAAGCTTCGAAGTCGGCGATCGCGAGTTCACTCAACATTTTTCGGTTGAGCTGGACACCCTGAGTGGCCAACCCGTGGATCAACGTGCTGTACTTGACGTCGCACTGATCGCACGCACCGCTGATTCGAGCGATCCAAAGCCTGCGGAAGTCGCGCTTTCGAGCCCGGCGATCTCGAAAGGCGTACTGCCCCGATTTCATCACCTGCTCGTGAGCGCGGCTGAATACGTTCTTCTTTCGACCCCAATAGCCTGAGGCCTTCTCGATGATCTTCTTGTGGCGCTTGTGGCGCATCAAGCCGCGTTTAATGCGGGCCATGTTCTAATCTCCTCGTTTTTCGTGTGCCTGACCGGGTCCCAGCCGGCCCGAAACGGGAGGCGGTAGCGGTAGAGAGTGGCGAATTACAGGACGAGCAGGCGCCGAATGCGCTTCTTCTCGCCACTAAACAGCGTCGGCTCCTGCTCCAGCCGGCGCTTCCGGCTTGCTTTCTTGTGCAGGAACTGGTGGTTGTTGTGGGACTTCCGGCGCGTGATTTTTCCCGTTCCGGTGATCTTGAACCGCTTTGCCGCTGTTTTGTTGGTCTTGATCTTTGGCATGCTTCTTTCCGCCGATATTGGGCTTCGGCAACAAGATCATGATCATGAACTTTCCGTCCAGGATCGGTATCCGCTCCGTCGTCGCGAAATCTTTGACCTCGTCCAGGAACTTGTCGAGCTTTTGCCGTCCGAGTTCCGGGTGGGTGACTTCGCGAGCCTTAAACTGGCAGGTGACCTTAACCTTGTTCCCTTCCTCGAGGAACCGAATGGCATTCCTGACAAGAAACGCCATGTCGTGATCCGCGATTCGCGGGCTGATCTTTATACCTTTAAGCTCTTGTTGTTTGCTCTTCTTATCCTTGCCGAGCTTGCCCTCAAGGTACTTAAACTTTCCGTAGTCGATGATCTTGCAAACTGGCGGCTGGGCAGTGGGGGAAACAACCACGAGGTCCAGCCCTTCGTCCCTTGCGATCTGGAGCGCCTGCCGGCTCTGCATGATTCCAAGCTGGTCACCTTCGGATCCGATGACGCGGACGTCTCTGTATTTGAGCACCCGCTGGTTTATCTCAGGGCCAGGTTCGGGACGGGGCGGTCTATGAAATCTCGCTATGTTGGTTCACCTCTAGGGTCTCCCGGTTGGAGACTGCCTTTAAGTATATCTCGGCTGATATTGACCGTCAATCCAGATGAGTCGTTCGCGTCCCCCGCAATGTTAGGGACCTATGCCCCGTACGGCGTCAAAATCGATCAAGCTCGAAAGGCGTAACTAGCCGTAGAATCAGCCACGCACGGAGAACATCACTGGAAACTGCTCAAGCGCCGCCACGTTCCTCAATCCCCGTTCCAAAGGTCAGCCACGTGTGCGTGGTCGGCGCCGGAACGATGGGGGCGGGAATCGCTGCCCATTTGGCCAATCTCGGCTTCAAGGTTAGCCTCGCCGATGTCTCGAGGGAGCAAGCCGAGGAAGGTATCGAGCGGGCCCGCTCGGGCCACCGCCCCGCCTTCATGACGCAGGCGGCGGCGGGCTCCGTCGATCCGATCGGGCTCGCCGATCTGGAGGCAGCGGTCGCCGGCGCGCAATGGATCTGCGAGGCGATCATCGAGCGGATGGAGCCCAAGCGAGAGATCCTCGCCCGGATCGATGCGGCCGCCGCTCCCGACGCACTGATCACCACCAACACGAGCGGCCTCCCGATTTCCAAGCTTGCCGAGGGCCGCTCCGACGACTTTCGACGGCGGTTCCACGGAGCCCACTTTTTCAATCCGCCGCGCTACCTACGGCTCCTCGAGCTCATCGGCACCGACGAGACGGATCCTGCCGAATTGAAGCGATCGGCTGCGTTCTTCGAGGAGTGCGTCGCCCGCCGAGTAGTCCCCGCCAAGGACAGACCGGGATTCATTGCCAACCGATTCGGGATGTGGGCACTCTTCAATGCCATCCATGTTGCCGAGCGGCTGCACCTGACGGTCGGGCAGACCGATCTGTTCAGCGGCGAATTCCTCGGACGACCCCGAAGCGGAACGTTCGGCCTTGCCGACGTGATTGGGATCGACATCATGATCGATATCGCCGCGGGCTTGCGGGAGCGCTGTCCGAACGATCCGCAAATCGCCAACTTGGAGGCGCCGGCTTCCCTCCTCTCGCTTTGGACAAGGGAGTGGCTGGGCGAAAAGACCGGCCACGGCTATTACCGGCGGCAGAACAAGGATGCCGTGACCTTGGACTTGACGACGATGGTGTACGGCGCCCCCGAGCCGGCAGAGTCCACCTCCGTCAAGATTCTCTCCGGCGCGCCCCTACAGGAGCGGCTACGGCACCTGCTCGACGCGAAGGACGAGGCCGGCGAATTCGCTCGGAACCACCTGGTTCCAACCCTCCGCTACGCTGACGCGATCAAAGAGGAAGTCTGCTACTCGGTCCGCGACTTCGACCGGGTGATGCGATGGGGTTGGGGCTGGGAGATGGGCCCATTTGAGCTCATCGACGCCATCGGCGCCAATAGACTTGGACTCGGAGAGGGCCGATACTACGAGGGCGGGCGCTACCGCGGATTCGATGGCGCGATGCACACTCCAGCGGCCGAGCCCGAGTTCATCGCGCTGGCGGAGCAACCGGTAATCGACGAGCGTCCGACCTTCCGGGTCCGCGACCTCGGGGACGGCGTCCTGGCGGTGTGCACCACAACCAAGATGGGCGTCATTACGCCCCAACTCGTCGACGAGCTGACCGCGTTTCTCAACGAGCACCGCGGGCAGGGCTTGGTCCTAACCAGCGAAGCCAAAGCATTTTCTGCGGGCTACGACATCACCGTATTCGAGCGCGCGATCGAGAGCGGTCAGTTCGATTCGGTTCAGTCCCAGCTATCGGCTCTTCAGACGTTGGGTGAGAAGCTCACCGCGGCCGGCACGGTCGCCGCCGTGTTTGGCCACTGCCTCGGCGCCGGCTTTGAGCTGGCGCTCTCCTGCCCCACGATCGTCTCCGCGGCCGAGTCGAGGATCGGCTTCCCCGAAGCTCGGATCGGCCTGATTCCGGCCGGCCGGGGGACGGTCCTTATGCGGCTCGGCCAGGACCGGAGCCCGGGCCGGCTGGCCGAGCTGGCAGGTCTCATAGCGGAGGGACGTGTTTCTGCATCCGCACCAGAAGCAGTTCATCTCGGATTCCTGCGGTCGACGGACGTCGTTGAGTTTCTTCCAGACCGGCTGCTTTGGCGCGCCAAGCAGGTTGCGCGAGACTCGGGGCCCGGAGCCCTGCCGAAGTGGACTTCGGTCGCCGGGCCGCTGACAGGAATGATCGACCAGGCCCTCGCGACCCGGCGGGCGCAGGGGGTGCTGACCGACTACGACGTTCAGATTGGCGAGCGCATTAAGGCCGTGTTCGCGCGAAGCAACGACTACGCCGACGCGTTGGCCAAAGAACGGGCGGAGTTCGTCGACCTCCTCACCAGGCCGTTCACGCAGGTTCGTATCAAGCACATGCGCGAGAACGGCAGGCCGTTGAGGAACTAATGGCGTGCCCTTCCGG
>DATGIR010000218.1:0-19321 GCA_035295605.1 Fimbriimonadaceae bacterium
CCGGATTGTCTTCGGCGAGCAACACGCGAATCGGGCCGTGTGAGTCTGGTGTCATGGTTGTTTGAAGTCCTGATGCGGCTAACGCGAGCATCTCGGAATGGTCCTCGCCCTCCGCTGCCGCAAGCGGAAGAACTAAGTCGACGATGAACTTCGAACCCTTCCCGGGCTCGCTTTGAACCGAAAGGGTTCCCCCCATCGATTCCACAAGCCGCTTCGATATGGCGAGCCCCAGGCCCGTGCCTCCATATCTTCGGGTCGTTGACGCGTCGGCTTGCGTGAAATGGTCGAATATCGTATCGAGGACGGCTGAATCCATTCCAATCCCGGTGTCTTCGACGGACAACCGGAACGATCCAAGCGCCGGCCCTGCCACCGCTCGCGAACAGCGAATGCTTACGGATCCATCCGTGGTGAATTTGATCGCATTGCCGATCAGGTTGGTCGCGATCTGCCGCAGCCGCATCGCGTCGCCATAGAACAGTAGGTCCTCGCCCTCCACCTTCAGCGCGAGGCGCAGGCCCTTCTTCGCCGCCGCCACCTCGAACGTGCGTCGCGTCTCCCAGGCAACCTCGGCGGGGTCGAACGGCTCGGCGTCGAATACCATCTTGCCGGCTTCGAGCTTCGAAAAGTCCAGAACGTCGTTGACGATCGAAAGCAGGAGCGATCCCGAGGAGCGGATGATGTCCAGCAGCTCCTTCTGCTCGCCGTCCAAATCCGAGTCGGAGAGAAGCTCGGCCGCACCAAGCACGCCGTTCATCGGGGTGCGGAGCTCGTGGCTCATGTTCGCGAGGAACTCGCTCTTGGCCTTCACGAGCGCGCTCGACTCCTCCGCGAGTCGATTTGCCTCGTAGGCCAGCGCCTCGAGGTCGGCTTGGTGGGCAAGGACGTTGTCGATCGCGCCGGTAGCGTGCCGGATGCTGCGAATCGGCCGGCCGTCGTCGGTCAGGTCTTCGAAGCTGTCCGGAGCCGCCGTCGACAGGACGACTACGAGCTCGTCGAGAGCCTCGCGCGCGTGCCCGTAGGCGGCGGCGATCGAGTCGATCCGGTCGGAAAGGAGGTTGATAGCCCGTGCCGCCATGTCGAACTCTTCGCTCGACTGGATCTCGAGCCGGGGCATGTCCGTGGAGACCTCTTGAGAGAAGTCACCCTCCGAAAACGCGACCATGCAGCGCTGGAGGCTCTCCAGCGGACCAGTCGCGAGGTGATCCAGTGCGTCGCGGACTTCTCGCGCGGGTTTGACGACAAACCGGTTCACCGACCACCAAACCGCGACGTTCATCGCGAGCGCGACGATGAGCGCGGCAACGAAGAAGACGCGCCCGCGGAACGCCAGATCGTGAACTGCCGCCGCGTGCCGTGCGGCCGCCGCGTCGAACTCGTTGAACACGTCGTCCGAGGCTCGGTTCATCGACTGTCCGAGCAACATCAGCTCACGCGAGAGCAGGTCGTTGGCCCGGTCGCGGTTGTTCGCGGCGATGGCATCCGAAAAGACCGTGCTTCGCTCTTTGTACTGCGCCCACAGCGACCGAAGACGCGCCATCCTCGGATCGCTTCCGGCGGCCGGCACGCACAGGGCGAGGAGCGCGTCGGCCCGGCTCTCGGCTCGAGCGATCTCCACGCGCTGTTCGGATTGGAGCTCGGGGCTTCGCGTGTGGAGGCGGTCGTAATCCGGGTCGGTCGAGTTCAAGAGCCGGTACTGAATGAGCCGCATGTGCTTCATGTGCACCACGGCCTTGCCCAGATTGCTGAGCACGAGCACGTCGTTGTCGTAAATGCTCTGGGCCGATGTCGCCAACCGCATGGAACCGAAATAGGCGGTCGCGCCGATGCAGGCGGTAATGACCGTCACCGACGTGAATGCAGCGCGTAATCGCTGGGCGAGCTTCTTCGCGACCTTGGCTCTTGGTTTTTGGAACAACGGGCCCTCTCTGGTTTATCGGTCCAAACCCTTCGCGGGCTCAGCCGCGCGTGCGCGTGAGTTGGTTTGCCGCACCTAATTCGCAATATCGACTTGAGTCCTTAAACTGCTCGGCGTCGCACACGTTTGCGACAGAGGAGAATGGCTAAATTCGGCGATACTATCAGTAATGGATCTGAGTCAGCAGGGACGTAATAATCCCAACTTGCTTGAATACTGTACGCAAGAGCTGCGTGATCAGATCGATGTGCTGCACGCTCATCGAACCCTGTTCTCATCGATCGATCCGTGCTTTGTGCGGGACCACGCCCTGGCCCTTCTCCAGTTGAGCTCGGAGCTCCTCGTCTTGACGGCCCAGGATCCGGTGAGCCTATCGCCTTCGGACTATCCGCGCAGCCGAACCATCTCGGTTCACGACGCCGCCGGCCGGCCTACCGCACTCGACAAAGACTCGGCGTAGGCGCTTTCCTCAGCGGGGATACACGAGAATCGTGCCCCTCGTTCGCGTCGGCCCTTCCGCGTCCGACTCCAAGCGGATATCCGCAGAGGCCCATCGGTACGAGCCGTCCTCGTCTCGAATTCGAAACGTCCGCCGCAGGTTGGTTACGCCGCTGGCGATCATCTCCTCGACGTAGTTGGCGCCGAGGGGCCGGTCCTCGGGGTGGTTCCGCTCCAGGATCGCCGCTCGCAGGTCCGGTTCGTCGCCCGTCAGCCGGTATATCTTTTTGAATCCGTCGTCGAGCCAAAGCTCGCCGGTTCGCAAGTCGCGTGACCAGAGGCCGACCGCAACCTCGGAAGCCGACGCTCGCGCATCGATGGGCGTCATGCGCTTGCCGTAGAGCTTGACCGCCTTTCCCCTCGCGTCCCGCGTAACCTGCACGAACGCGCTAACGGTCACAACGCCGCGAGATGTCACCCGGCGGGCGGTGTAGGCGAACGAGGAAAGGCTTCCCTCGTGAATGGCCTGAAGCGCGGACCGCATCGCCGGCGCGTCCTCCGGGTGGAACGATTCAAAGACGTTGCCGAGCGTTCGCTCGGTGCCGGCCGGAATCTCGGGCTCGTTCGGATCGGGTGTGTGGTAGACGGCCATGTTCCTGGCAAAATCGACTTCCCAATCTGCCGTCTCGCTCGTGAGCAGCGGGGGCGGGGCGTGTGCCGTCCGGTTTTCGACGAACGCGGTGGCCAAGGCGATCCTGGGCGCGTCGCCGACCTTGGCGCGAATGCGCGTCCAATACGTGCGCAGCGTGTTTAGGGACACGCCTAGCTCCGCGCTGATCTCCTTATCCAGGTGGCCGTGTGCCGCCAACTGCAGAACCTGCTCCTCTCTAGGTGAGAGCAGCCGGAACCCGTCCGTGTGGATAGAGTGGTCGTCCGGGGAGTGTCGGTGAGGGGTCGAACTCAATGATGCCTTACTGCCAACCACTCGGCCGTCGGTTATGGATTGTCATTCACTGCCTCTCGCAATAACCGTGAATCTACATTTTCCGGTAAATCGCATCGGAAATCTGTCGGCTAAACAACGCACAACCTACGACGGGATACGCTTTGCCCCCGCCCGCAGGACTTCGATAACCCCGCAGGTCAGCCGCGGAGTTGCTCGAACAGGAAGACTCCCTTCTTGTTCGCCACGACGATGTCCTGAAGTCCGTCGTGGTTCACGTCTTGAACCACGAACTGGGTGCCCACCCCCGAATCCTCGTCGATCACGTGGCGCACCCACTCGACGCCGGAACGGGAACGTTTGAGCTCGTACCGCACCAGCCACGCCGGCTCGCCCGAACCGACGTCGACCCCCGGCGGATGCGCCCATATCCGCTTGCCGGTAACCGCGTTGACCGTCTCGGGTCGTCCGAACTTCGCCAGCACCAGGGAATGGCTCTCCGATACCGTCTCGTCGATGAGGTGGCGCTTGAACCCGCCCCCCTGAAGCTGCTCGAACCACCACACTCCCCGATCGTGCGCCGAGCTCGTTACGATGTCCGGCCGGTGGTCGCCGTTCACGTCGAACACCGCCATCTGCGCGCACGCCGGCCCCAGGTCCGCGCGAACGAATTGCCACGGCCCGCTCCGCGGATCGGGCGGGGCGAGGTAGTACCCCTCCGTGGTGAGGATCTCGTTTCGGCCGTCGCCGTTCACGTCCCCCACCCCCAGCCCGTGCGTGTAGCGCTGGGAGCCGGCTCCCTTCGGTCCGCTCACGTTGTGGCATTGCCACTCCGCGTACGGGTCCGCCGAGGGTTCGAACCAGGCGAGGTAGTTGTCGTCGTAACCCATCACCAACACCCGCTTGCCGTTGCCCAGCAGGTCGGCGAGCAGCGGGCTCTCGTTGCAGGCGCTTCGCCAAACCGGGTGCTCCTTCCACGGCCCCGGATATCCCCTCGCGTTCTCGCGCCAAATCGCCCTTTCGCCCGGCATTCCGATCACGAGTTGGTCCACCCACCCGTCGTGGTTCAGGTCGACCGCCCAACTGTTGAAGCAGTTGCTGTACGCGTGCTGCGGGTCGACGAGGGTGACGGGAGCGATCTCGTGCGGCGTCCAGTGCGGCGCCTCGTACCAAACGTTCCCGGCGAGAATGTCCAGCCTCCCGTCCCGGTTCACGTCCGCCACCGCGACCCCCTCCGCCACGAACCGGGTGTCGAGCACGAGCTTCTTGAACCGGATATCCCGGTCCGGCAGTCGGATCGCGCCGAGCGGGAGGAAGGTCCCTGCGACGGCAAGACCGCCGTCTCGAATCAAGGACCGTCGACTTAGGGTGGGCTCACCGGGGGCCATCAACTGTAATCGTAGCCGACCCCTGTGCGCCGCCCGTTACGCCCGGCGCCCTCGAATGCTGGTGGAGGCAATCGGACTCGAACCGACGACCCTCTGCTTGCAAAGCAGATGCTCTCCCAACTGAGCTATGCCCCCACGCGCGAACCTAAAGTTTACCTTTCGGCAGGTCGTCGCCCAATAGCAAACCTCTGGCAGAAACCCGGTAATTCCACCCGCTCAATCCAGACTCGCGGCCAGTATGCTTGCAGCTACCTCCGACGGCGACGTTGCCGTCGGGCAGCCGGCGCCCGTGCCGGCCATTTCATTTGGAGGAGATATGTTTCAAAAACACCCTGCAGCCCGTCTGGCTGCCCGGCGGTTGGCTGCCATTGCCGTCACCGCAATTGCCCTCGTCGGCGCTGCTCACGCGTATAGCCTTGATAGCGGCACCTTCGTCGCCAACGCCGAGCTGGCCGGCGCGAGCCCCGCTGCTCCTGGCGCGGATGCCATGATGCTCGGGTCGACGCCGGTCGCGGGGGCCTCCGCGGCTTTGTCCGGTTCCGCCCCGACCAGTGGCGGTACGTTGGGCGGCCATAGCGGCCCCCCGCCTGCTCCGACCCCCGAGCCGATCACGATGGGCGTGAGCCTCTTCGGCCTCGGCCTCGCGGCGCGGCGCCTTCGACGCAACCGCAACTAGGAACTCGCGCACGGGCGCAAATTCCTGCCACGTTCCACTCCTCTGCGCCGGCGCCATGAGGGGTGGAACCCTCCGCTATTCATGCCGGTTGAACCAAAACCCGGCATTTCTCCCAGCGGGTTCGGCCCGGTTCTCGATAATACTGAAGGGCGTTGATTGCCCGGCGTCCTGCGCCGTGCCCGCTTGGAGAAGATATGCGTCAAACGAGAATCAAACACTTCACCCGTCTCGCTGCATTGGGCGCGTTGGCGGTCGGCCTCGCCGTTCCGGCCCACGCGCAATACAACTCGGATAACCCGATGTTCCCGGGCGCGAACGTCAACTTCGCCATCGCCAGCCTCGACACGATCACGCTCGGCGGAAATACAATCACCGACGCCACGTTCTTCGGCTTCGATCATTCGCTGGCGTACTCCGCCATCCCTGCCGGCACCACCCCCCTCACCGAGGACATCACCTTCGATGCGACCGTGAACGGCGTTGCCGAAACGTTCACCGGAACCGCGACCCTCACCATCACGCCGGAATCCGGCGTGCAAAGCAACGGCGTTGGAACGTACGACACCGCGATCACCGCGCTCAGCGTTTCCGACGGACTCCAGGTCATCGCTCTCGGCAACGGCGGCGCCACCGGCCAAGCCATCGTTAGCCTCAATAACAGCGGCCCCGGCGCCTATCACGTCAACAGCTTCTTCGACGTGTTTACCGAGCTCAGCCTCGACGGCGGGGTTACTTACACGCAGTCCAGCGGAGCAAACCTGTTCAACGATACGGCTCCCGCCCCGACCCCCGAGCCGATCACGATGGGCCTTGGCGTTGCCGGCCTCGCTATCGCCTTCCGCCGAGTTCGCCGAAGCGCCAAGTAGCCGCGCCCCGCATATCTTCGAGCAGCCCTCGCCGAGCCTTCGCTCGGGGAGGGTTTTTCTTTGCCCCAAATCGGCCAGCCGGTAAACTCCCGCGCATGTCGCCTCGGCTGGCGTTTGCCATCGACGCCGCCTACCGAGCCGGCCGATCGACCCTCGCCCACTTCCGAACCGGAACCGCCGTCGAGTTCAAGGGCGACGCAACCCCGGTTACCGTCGCCGACCGCTCCGCCGAACGGCTCATCCGGGAGGCCCTTGCCGGCACGTACCCGCGCGAACCGATTCTCGGCGAGGAGGAGGGCGCGACCGGAACCGGTCCGGATCGTTGGGTCATCGACCCGATCGACGGCACCAAGTCGTTCGTCGCTGGGGTGCCGATGTACGCCACCCTCCTAGCCTACGAGCAGGACGGCGTCCCCACCCAGGGGGTTTGCTACTTTCCCGCGCTGGACGAAATGCTCTACGCCGAGGCCGGCGGCGGCGCCTTTCTCAACGGCCGCCCGATTCGAACCCGCTCCACCCCCACCGAGGTCGGAGCGATTCTTTGTTGCGGCGGCCTCACCCGGTTGCAAGAGCGCGGACTGCTTCAATCCCTTTTCACGCTTTCGGCGAAGGCCATGGCCCTGCGAACCTGGTGCGACGCTTACGGTCACGCCCTCGTCGCCTCCGGCCGCGTCGATGCGATGATCGATCCCGTCCTTTCGCGCTGGGACATCGCCGCCGTCGACGTTATCGTTCGCGAGGCGGGCGGGAAGTTCACCGACTTTCAGGGACGCCCTAACCCTCATTCCGAGGCGATCAGTTCCAACGGACCGCTTCATGACCGAATTCTCGAGGCGTTCGCCGCTTGAGGCTCCTCGGCATCGACCTCGGCCGACGCCGCATCGGGATAGCCGTCGGCGAAACGCTTCTCGCGGTTGCGACCCCGCGACCGCCCCTCTCGGCCAGCGGAAAGCTCGACTCGGACGCGGACGCCATCGTCCGCCTTGCCCGTCAGGAGCAGGTGGACGCCGTCGTGGTCGGCGTGCCCGAGTTGGAAGATGCGGGTGACGGCGGCCGAATGCAGCGGGCGTGCCGTGAATTGGGCGGGCGCCTCGCCGAGCGGGGCGTACGCGTCGAGTTCGTGGATGAGGCCATGACCAGCGTCGAGGCGGAGGCGGCATTGCGCGCGACCGGCCTCACCGCCGCCAAGCGAAGGGTGCGGCGCGACGGCGAAGCGGCCGCCCGCATCCTCGAGCGGTTTATGAGCGAACCCGGGCGGATCGATGGCTAAAGCGAAGCCGAAGATCCGATGGGTCTACGTGCTCGGCGCGGCCATCCTGCTCGTCGGGTTCGGGTGGGCCTGGCTCAGCCGGGCCACTCAACCCGCCGACCCGGGTGCCAAACCCTTTTATGTCCGCTTCGATCGGTCGAGACCCCTCGCCGCCGTCCTATCCGATCTCGACCGGCAGGGCGTGATCCGAAGCTATCGAGCCGCCCGCATCCTCGCTCTCCTGACCCGCGCCCGCACCCACGTGGCGATCGGCACCTACCGCGTCGGCGCGGCCATGAGCACCGCTCAGCTTCTGCGGGCGCTGGATTCCCCGATCCACCAAATGGTCCGCCTTTCGGAGCACCTCTGGGCTGCCCGCGCCGCCGGCGTACTCGAGGGCCACGAAGTCTGCAAGGCTGACGAGTACATCCAGGCGGTGCACTCGCCCGCCTCCTTCGCCTCCGACCTCCCATTCAAAGTGACCGGCTCCAGCCTCGAAGGCTTCCTTTTCCCCGACACCTACGATCTCCCGCCGCTCCTCGGCGCCGCCGCCGTCGTCGAGCGGCAGCTCAAAACCTTCGACCGGAAGGTTTACGAGCCACTGGGCAGGCCCAAGAACATCGAGCAAATTCTCACCAAGGCGTCCCTCATCGAGCTCGAAGTGGATCGCGACGAAGAGCGGCCACTGGTCGCGTCTGTAATTGAAAACCGGCTGAAGAAACACATGATGCTTCAGATCGACGCATCCCTGAATTACGGCCTCGGCGTTTGGCGCCGCCTGCGACTCAGCGACTATCGAACCGTGAAGGGCCCCTACAACCTGTACAAGCACTTTGGCCTTCCCCCCGGCCCGATATGCTCGCCGAGCCTGAAGAGCATCGAGGCGGCGATGCACCCCGCCAAGACCGAGTACCTCTTTTACGTCGCGCTCCCCGACCACCACAGCCTGTTCGCCAAGACCGTCCAGGAGCACGAAAAGAACGTGGCAAAGCGTAAAGCGGCCATCGCTGCCATCGCCAAGGCCAAGGGTCACGCTTGAGGCACTTCCGGGTCGGCACCTTCGAGCGGCACCGGGTGGCCTCGCCCCTGCGCCACTTTTGCCCCATCGAGAGCACCGACCATATTCGGGACATCCACCTGGCCGGTCTGTACGCCAGGGGCAAGCGGCTCCTGCTCCTCGATGTCGACAACACGCTCACCCACTGGCGGAGCGACGAGATCAGCGCGGAGGTTCGCGGCTGGATCGCGGAGGCGAAGGAGCTTGGGTTTAAGCTTTGCATCCTGAGCAATACCCGCCACCCCGACCGGCTCAACCGCCTGGCCGCCGAGCTGGACATCCCCGCGCTTCGAGGCAAATTCAAGCCGAGCCGGGACATGTACCTCGAGGCGCTCGACCGGTTCGATACCGAGGCGATCGCCGCCATCATGGTCGGCGACCAGCTCCTCACCGACGTGTTCGGTGCGAACCGGTCCGGCGTAGAGGCCATTTGGGTTCGGCCGATGGGATCGCGCGAGTTCAAGGGCACCAAGGTCAGCCGCTGGATCGAGCGTCGCTTGGTCTACTGGCTCTACAACGCGCTCGCCACTCCGCCGGACGACGAGGGTGACGAGCCCTCCCTCGAGCACGCCAAGCCGTTTTTCGAGCGGACCATCGTCAAACAGCTCGTCAAGTTCGCCATCGTCGGCGGTTCCGCCTTTTGTATCGACGCGGGCCTCTCCTACCTGCTCACCACCAAGCTGTGGTTCCACGGCGGGCTCGTGAGCCCCAAGCTCGGCGCCCGCGTCCTAACCGCATTCCCGGGGATCAGTTGGTTCAGGTGGTTTCAGGACGCCGCCACCACCGGCACGACCTTGATGTCCGCGATGGCATCGCTGGTCGCCATGCTCTGGAGCTTCATGTGGAACCGCCGCTGGACCTTCGAGACCCGAGGTCCGGAAGAGCGGCTCGCCCAGCTCAAGCGGTTCCTCGTCATCTCTATTTGCGGTTACTTCATCCAGAACGGTGTATTTGCAAGCTTGGCGGCAATAATGCACATAACGCAGGGTCCTGGGGTTATCCTTGCGAAAGTGCCGGCAGCGGGCATTGCGGCTTTTTGGAACTTCCTAGGCCAAAAGCTGTACGCTTTCCGGAAGAAACGTCCATGATGAACGTTTTTCGTTGGCAGGACGCGCCGATCGCGGATTTCGCCGTCATTGGCGATCCCATCGCGCACTCCCTGTCGCCGAAGATGCACACGGCCGCGTTCGCATCGCTCGGCCTTGAATACAAGTACGTCGCCATCCGAGTACCCGCCGGCCGCGCGGGCATGGCGCTCGAGCGGTTAGCCCACCTCGGCTACAAAGGCGTCAACGTAACCGTTCCGCACAAGGAGGAGACGCTCGAGTGGCTTATGGAGTCCGATACCATCGCCCGGAGAGTTCGCGCCTGCAACACGGTCCGGCCGGCAACCCGAAGCGGAACGAACACCGACGCTCCCGGATTTCTCGAGACGCTCGACGAATTCAAATTCGAGGAAGGACAATCGGCGCTGATCATCGGCGCCGGTGGCTCGGCGCGCGCGATCGCCGCCGCGTTGGAAGAGGCGAAGTTTCGAATCGCTATCTACAACCGCACCATCGAGAACGCCAGCCGCCTGATCGCCAGCCTGGGCCTCTCGGCCTCGATCGTGGAATCGCCCGATGTGGAGGGGTTCGACCTCGTGGTCAACACGAGCTCCGCGCATTTCGAAGGCGCGGAGACCCATATAGACTGGTCGAGGGCCAAGCCCGAGGCGGTGGCGTACGACCTGACCTACATGGCGGTAACGACGCCGTTCCTGGAGCCGGCCGAGAAGGCGGGCTTGCGGATCATCGACGGAAAAGCGATGCTCGTGGCGCAGGGTGCGCGCTCCTTTGAGTGGTGGCTCGGCCGGGAAGCCCCGCGCGAGGTCATGCGGAAGGCCATTGCGTGACGTCGCCTCCGACTGAGGAGAACATCGCCAGGGCCGGCAGAGCGATCGCCGGTGGTGAGCTCGTCGGGCTCCCGACGGAAACCGTCTACGGCATTGCCGCCGATGCCTTTCAGCCGGGTGCGGTTGTCCGGGTTTTCGAACTCAAGGGCCGCCCTACCGAGAACCCCTTGATCGTGCATCTCGCCGCCCTCGCGGATGCCTCGGCGGTGGCGCTCGACTTTTCTGAGCACGCCCAGGCGTTGGCCGAGCGGTTTTGGCCGGGTCCGCTCACACTCGTGGTGCGCAAGCGGCCGGAAGTGCCCGGCGTCGTGACGGCCGGGCTCGAAACCGTCGCCCTGAGGGTTCCGGCACATCCGCTTGCGCGGGAGGTTATCCGCGCGGCGGGAACGCCCGTCGCCGCGCCGAGCGCCAACCGTTTTATGCGTCTCTCGCCCACTCGGGCCGAAGATATCGACCCCGAGATCGCGGCCGGCCTCGCCCTGATCCTCGACGGCGGACCTTGTGCGATCGGTATCGAATCGACCGTCGTGGACGTCACCGGCGCGGCGCCGCGCTTGCTCCGCGTGGGCGGCCTCAAGCGGGGCGAGATCGAAGCCGTGGTCGGAGCCCTCGCCGCCGGCGAGACGGCCGAACGCGCCTCACCCGGCATGTATCCGCGGCACTACGCGCCTCGGGCCCGGGTACGGATCGTCAATCGAGTCGCCGATGACGCGGCCGGGCTCGTGATTCACGGACCGCCCGGCGGGCTTCGCGTCCGCATGCCTAAGCACGAAGCCGAGTATGCGCGCGAGCTCTTTCACACGCTTCACGAGCTCGATAGCTACGGCGTCGAGCTCATCGAAGTGGAAGCTCCACCCGCCGACTGGGAAGCCGTCTGGGACCGGCTACGCAAGGCCTCAAACCCTGGGTGAAATCTCGAGCAGGTTGAACTTCAGGTCGAACAAGAGCTCCACTCGCGGCGCCTCCGTGACCCCAAGCAGCGCCCGCGGGTTCAGCGACGTCGCGCGGATCGCGACCTCCACCCCGAAGTCCGCCGCCAAGTTCCGAAATGCGTCCAGCAGGGTGATCGCGCTCCCGGCGAGGGTGCCGTCCGGCAGCCGAACGTCGCCGTTGCCGACGATCGCCTCGTGCTTCCACATCGAGAGCCTTGTCCCCGCCGCCAGTCCGGACGCGGCCGTTCCGTCGCTCACTGCGATCAGCTTGTCGGCGGGCTTGCTGCGGATGAGAATCCCCGCAGCCTCCGGGCAAACGTGCAACCGGTCGTAAATCAACTCCGCCGCCAACCCCGACTCTGAAAGCGCATAGCCCGCCGTCCCCGCCTCACGGTGGTGGAAACCGCGCATGGCGTTGAACGTGTGGGTTACGTGGCTTGCTCCTGCCTTGAACCCCGCTTCCGCCTGGGCAAAGCTCGCGTCCGTGTGCCCCATGCCAACCCGCACGCCCTCCTCGGAGAGCCGGGCGATCAACTGAGTCGCCCCCGGCAGCTCTGGCGCCAACGTGACCACTCGGACCCGCGGATCCCGCAGAACGGGATCCCATTCCGGACCGATCGGTTGGATCCACTCCTTCGGCTGCGCTCCCGGGAACTTTGGGCTGATGAACGGCCCCTCGAGGTGGACCCCGGCGATCATCTCGTGGCTCGGCAGGTTGCCGAGGAAGTGCTTCACGGCGTCGAGCGGCGCCGTCACCGTGGTCGGGAGGAACGCCTCGTACCCGAGACCTGCGAAGTAGGCGCACAAGTCACCGAATTGGGCAGGCGTGGCGTCCATCACATCGGTCCCGTTTCCGCCGTGTACGTGGATGTCGAAGAAACCGGGCGCGAGAATCGCCTCAGGTTCGCCAGAGGTCGGGGTTAGCTCGCCGCCCTCCAACAGGTACACGCCAAACCCTCTCGGCCCAACCGCGGCGACGCGCATGGTCACGGGATGAGAGCGTACCCACCGGTATCCCGCAGCACACGCCCGTCCAACTCGAGCATGGTGAGCTCGGCGAGCAGCTCGTGAGGTTCAACCCGAACGGTCTCGGCGAGTTTTTCGGCCGGCATCGGCGTCGTCGTGAGTGCGCCGAGAATCTTGGCCGCCAGGGCCGAGGCCGGTTCGGCCCGGACCGCGGGAGCGCGCGAACTCAGGCCCAGCGCCGCGAGGACCTGGTCCGGATCCTCGACGAGCGTGTCGCCCGTCCGGATGAGTTTGTGCGAACCCCGAAAGCTCGTCGCCTCGATGTTCGCGGGCACGACGAACACCGGCCGGCCGAAGCGCCGCGCCGCCATCGCCGTGGTGAGCGCCCCCGAGTTCTCAGGCGCCTCGACGACGACCACCGCCAGGCTGAGAGCGGCGATCAGCTCGTTTCGCTCCACAAACTTGTGCCGCTCGGCAATCATTCCGCACGCGTAGGAGCTCACTTGACAGCCCCGCTCTCGCATCCGCCGAAAGAGGCCGAGGTTCCGCGAGGGGTACGGCTTGTCCAGCCCGCACGCGAGAACCGCTGCCGTGCACCCTCCCTCGGCGAGCGCCGCCTCGTGAGCTGCCGCGTCGATGCCGAGCGCACCCCCGCTGACGACGGTGGCACCTGCCGAGGCGAACGCGCCCGCGAATCTGCGCGCGACCGCTTTGCCGTAAGCTGTCGCGTTGCGTGTGCCAACGATGGCTACGCACGGCTCGAAGAGGCAACCCGTTTCACCCAGGGTGAAGATCGCGATCGCCGCATCGGTCAGCGAAGCCACCAGCGGTGGCCGTCCCGAGCCCTCCAGGAGCTCGACGCCGGCCCGTGCCGGCGCCGCCGGGTCGCTTGCCCGCACGCGAGCCGCTTCCGCCTTCGCGAGCAAGGGGGACGCGGCGAACTTCGCCGGGTCGGATAAGCCGGAAGGGCCGAGCGCTTCGATCAGCGCTCGGCCCTTGGCCGGAGAAACTTCGGCAGCCAACAAGAGCTGCCAGAAGCCGAGGTTCAAGCCGGGCTAGCCGCCGGTACCGACGTTGCCGCCGCCACCGCCTCCTTTGCCTCCTCCACCCTTGCCACCCTTCCCAGGCTGATTCGGATCCTGGATCGGTTGCACCGGTGGGAGGTCGTTATCGACCGTCAGCGTGAAGTTTGCGATCGTCTCGTTGCCCATCCAGTCGGTGACGGTGATGACGATCTTCTTCTTGCCGTCCGTCAGGTGGTTCTTGCCCGAGGTTCCGCACCGCACGATCGCCAAGCCTTCGCGGTTGAAGGTGAAGTCGACCGCTTTGCCGTCGACCGTGATCTTGAGGCTGCCCTCGTTGACGCCCGACGCTTCGTCTTCGATCTTGAAGACCAGGGCCAAAGGCGGCTTGGAGGCAACCATGTCGCCCGCATTCGGGTAGGTCATCGTGACCTTGGGCGGCGTAAGGTCGACGCCGGTGTCCTTGTCAAACGCGAGGCAGCTGCCGTCGCGTCCCAGCACGAGCAACGTCGTCTTGTCCAGCACAGGCGGTCCTGCCGCCTGAATCGTAACGATCCGGGTCACGCCGGCTCCCGGCCCGCCACGGTTGATGTTTCCGCCGCCTGCGCCGCCACCGGTACCACCCCCGGACTGGCCGCCGCCAAAGCCACCGCCGAAGCCACCTCCGGGAGGACCACCACCGCCGGGGCTACCGCCCCCGCCGAATCCGGGAGGTCCGCCTGCACTGGTATTCGTCGGCGCCTGAACGTCCTGGGCGCCGCCGATCGGCCGAATCGGATAGTTCCAGACGACCGCGTTCTCGGGCGACGCTGTCGGATTCACGAGCTCGATGGTGCCGGCGCTCGTGGCAACCGCGAATCGGTCGCCATCCAACCCGGTCGGCCGGAGCAGCGGGCTGGACTTGAGGTCGATCGGCGGGACCGGCTGATTCCTTTCATCCTTGATCCGCTCGCCCTTACGCTGCCGGTTGAAGAGGTACGCACGGCCCTCACGCGTGAGCGCCATGATGTAGTGCTCGGTGACCGCCGGCGCGAGAATCAGGTTGTCGTCCGTTTGCGTGCTGAAGCGCGCGCTTCCGTCGCCCGAGTTCAGCCCGATCAGATAGTTGTTGCTGACGAAGTAGATCGTGTCGCCCGCGGGGACCACCGAGGCGTCGAGCCCGACGCCCGCCGTCATCTGCTTCCAATCGACGCGCTGGCTCGCAATATTGATCGCGTACAACGTGTTCAGGGCGGAGAAGACCAAGACGTCGTCTCCTGAAATGCTGAACGAGTTGTTCAACATCCCTTCCTTCAAATAGATCGGGGTTTGATAGGCCGGCTCGCCTTTGTCGAGGCTGACCGCCATGATGCCGTCCGCCATCATGAAGAGCACCATGTTCTTGTAGATCTGGGGGCTGCCCATGATCGTGGCCGGGGCGATGTAGCTCCAAGCCTTCTGACCCGTCTTGGCGTCGACCGCGTACAAGGTCCGGTTTTCGGCTGCGGCGACCACGAAGCCGTTCCCCAGCGCGGGCGTTCCCTTGAAGTTCGCCTCGAGGAACGAGGCGAGGGGGAAGCGCCACTTTTGGTTGCCGTCCACCCGGTTGAGTGCGTACATCCGCTGACCGCAAACAACGTAGATCGTGTCGCCGTCGCAGGCTGGGCTGCCGCCGGGAGAAGCGCTTGCCGGCTGCTGCCACCGCCAGGAGAGCGGCGCTGGGCCTGTAAATTGAGCGAACGCGGAGGTGACCCCGATCGCCGCGCTCAGAAGCGTCGCGAGAACTCGCATCTTGGACATCTTGCCTCTAGTTTGGCGAGATCGCCGGGTGCGTCGCGCGGTGGCACTGGGCTCCTTGCGCGCACGCGCCATGCGGCGCATATTCTCAGCCAATCATCGGACGTCTGAAAAGGTGCTATCGTCACGCGGAGTCGCGAATGAGGGTCCCGATTCTTGGTTATCACAAGGTGGGAGCCGTTTCCGAATTCGGCCGCAGGCTCAACGTTGAAGCGAGCCGCCTGGATACCCACGTGCGGTTTTTCGCCCGACGCGGGTACCGGTTCGTCTGCGCCCGGGAATTAGCCCGGGATTGGAAACCGAAGCGAGTCGCCTTCACCTTCGATGATGGCTTCCAGGGCGCGGTCGAGCTTGGCTTGCCCTGCTTGGAGCGCCATGGAGGAGTTGGCACCGTCTACGTCGTAACCGGCCAGGTCGGGGGAGCCTCCCGATGGCTTGGCGAGGAGGAATACCCCCTGGCCGGTTGGGACGCTCTCAGGGCGGCGGCGGCGAAGGGGCATGAAGTCGGAAACCACACCCGAACCCACGCGCGCCTCGGGGAGCTTGACCCCGACACCCAGGCCCGCGAGGTCCGGGGCGCGACCGAAGATCTCGAGCGGGAGGGCCTACCCGGCGGCAGTTTCTGCTTGCCGTACGGAAGCTCCTCGCCCGAAACCCGCGAGATTCTTCGCGGTGCGGGCTACCAGGTGTGCGTGACGATTCGTAAGGCGATTGCGCAAGACACCGACGACCCATTGGCCCTGCCCCGAATCTTTGTCGCCTATGGCGACGCCCTGCCGCTGCTGCTCTACCGGCTCTACGTTCGTCCGAAGCTCCCCTAGGCCGCTCTCGGTGCGATTTCAGCCGCCTTGCTAGAATGGCGCCATGTCGAGTGTCACCTCGTTCGTTGGCGACGTTCCGCGCTTCTACGACGCGAATCTTGGCCCGGTTCTGTTTCAGTTCTATGCGAAGGAGCTCGCCTCCCGGCTTGCTCGTCTGAACCCGGGGAGCGTCTTGAAGGTGGCCTGCGGTACCGGCATCGACTCGCGCGCGACCAAGGACGCCTTGCCTGGCGCCCGCCTCGTCGCCACCGACCTCAACCCCGACATGCTGCGCCTGGCCGAGTCGAAATTCGCACCTGGCGAGGCTGAATTCAAGGTTGTCGATTGTCAGGAGCTACCGTTCGGTGACGGCTCGTTCGACGCGATGGCGTGTCAGTTTGGGATCATGTTCGTCCCGGATCGGGACAAGGCGCTCAAAGAGGCGTTACGGGTGCTGAAACCCGGGGGCACGCTGATTTGCAGCGTTTGGGACGGCCTCGACGAGAATCCCGGGTTCAAAATCACCCACGAGCTGATCCTCGAGTCCGCGAAGACCGACCCGCCGATGTTCTTGCTGACCCCCTATGGTTTGAGCGACCGCGCGGAGCTGCGCTCGCTCTTCGAACGAAACGGGTTCGAAGGCGTCACCGTGGAGGACGTTCCGGCTGCCGTCCCCGCGGATCCCGCCGCGCTGGCGCAGGGAGTTGTGTACGGCACGCCGGCATACGGCCAGCTCAAAGAGCATCCGGAGATTGCGCTCGAGCCATTTAAGGCAGAGCTGACTCAGCGGCTTGCCGCGCTGATCGGCAAGACGGGAATCCTCGCGCTCAAGGCGATCTACGTGACAGGTACGAAGCCGGCTGGTGGGCCCAGCTAGATTCGAACTAGCGACCGCCGGACGCTCTCAGGGACCAGCTCGGCCCGAGGGGCAATTGGTGGGCCCAGCTAGATTCGAACTAGCGACCTTCCCGCTTCGCGGGACGCTCTAACCGACCAGGTCCGCTATTCGCGAGTGGCTCTTCCAAGACTTAATCTCCCGCTCCCGTGAGCAGGCCTCGGACCGAGAGGGAAAAGCCTCGAGATGAACCCTAACCCAGGGGCCCTTGTTCCTGGTGGACACGACCTTTCCGGCGTTGTGCTCGGTAAGCCTGAAGTCGGGGTCTTCCGAGTGGCCCACGTAGTAACGCCCGCTCGATGTGCTCAGTAGGACGTAGACGTAACACACGCCGCGAATTCCGGTTCCTGTGCCGAACTAGATTCTAACTAGCGACCGCCGGACGCTCTCAGGGACCAGCTCGGCCCGAGGGGCAATTGGTGGGCCCAGCTAGATTCGAACTAGCGACCTCACCCTTATCAGGGGTGCGCTCTAACCAACTGAGCTATGAGCCCGGAGCCAAGAATTGTAGCACAGCCCCCATTCACCACTCCACCACTCCACCACTCCCGATTCCTCCATCCTCCACCCTCCAACCTCCATCCTCCACCCTACGAACTTACGACCGTGTGAAAGCGTATGCGAGAATAGGTTGATCGCAGATGATCTCCCATCGCGGCCATAACTCTCTTATCGCCTTAGCGCCGGCGCAGGCCCGGCTTCGCGTGGGGCCCGTTCAGTTTCTCCGGCGCAACCGGGCCGTCTCCGCAGACTTGGCCGCGCGCCTCACGGTGCTCGCCGCCGGGGTGATCTTCCTTCAATGGCCGCTGGTGGTCCTGGGCGGGCTGATCATGATTTGGCCCCTTCGCCGCTTTCTCAAGGTTCGCCGCACCCTCTTCCGGGGCAGCCCGCTGGCCGCCAAGGTGATCTCGGTCGAGCCGCCGCTCGTCGCCTGCCTCGCCGAAATGTCGCGCGCCCTCAACGCGACGTACCCCTGCCTCGTCGTACAGCCTGCCGACTTACGCTTTGAGCCGACCGCCCTCGAGAGCGGCGACCGCGTCGCCGTCGTCGGGCTTCCATTTGGAGGCGTGCCGGCCCGCGCCGAGCGCCTGGACGTGCACGTGGTCTCTTCGGTGTGCGACGCGCCGAGCGGCCCGTTGCTCGAGCTCGTGCCTGAGTGGCACTGGGACGATCTCGAAGACGGCCTCTTTCAGGTCGATCACCCGTATCGGCCGGGTCTCTACCCGCTCGGCTAAGGGCGACCCAGGAGCTCGGCCGCCTTCGTCGACCAGTCGTTGTCGCCCTTGCCCTCTTGGAAAAGCCACGTCTTGTTGAACGCGATCTTCTCGCTCGCGTGTTCGCGAACCCGCTTGAGTCCGGCCATGTAGACCGTGTTCTTCCCGAACCGGCCGTTCAGCGAATCCACCGCCCGGTTGAGTTGTGCCCGTTCAACCGTCGCGTCAAACAGGGAAGGCGTCACGTGTTCCGCGTGCTTCAGGTTCGTAAAGCTCACGCCCGCCTGCAGCGGCGCCGCGAAGTCCCGCTTCTCCCACGCTCGGAACAGGTGATCGTTCAGCGTGACCGTGTCCTGGGTCGGGGGCAGCTTGATGTGTTGTTCCCAGCTCTTCACCTTTCCGATCACGTGAACGTGCATCGAGCTGGCCCAAAGGTCTTCGGCGCGAAGTCGGGCCGACGCCTTCTGCAGCAGCCGCAGCAGCACCTCTCGAACGCCCTGATCGGTCCTGAGCTCCGGCGCCAGGACGTGTGAATGGCTCAGCGACTTGCGCTCCTCCTCGGCATCGGTCACGTCCAGCCCGCGGAGCAGATACCACCACCGCTCCCCGGTGATCGACCCGAACGCCAGGCGTAGCTCCTGATCCGAGGCCGCGTACAAGTCGTTGACCGTAAAGATCATCGCCGCGTTCAGCTTCCGAGCCGTTCGATAGTTGATCCCACACAGGTCGGTTAGCTTGAGCTCCGCAACCCGGCCAGGGAGATCCCTTGCTTCCAAGACCACGAGGCCGTTCGGTTTCTCGATCTCGGTGGCGACCTTGGCCAGGAACGTGTTCGGCGCGACTCCGATCGAGCAGGTGACATAGGGTCCGATCCGGCGTCGAATCTCCGTCTTGATCTTCTCCGCCAGCGCCCGCGCGGTCGCCGGGTCGCATTCGTCGCCGATCAGCCGGTAGCTCATCTCGTCGATGCTGTGAACCTTCTCTTCGGGCAGGACGCCCTGTGCGATCTCTCTCAGCGCCTCGTGATACGCCTTGTAGAGCGGTGGCGTCGCCGCGAGCACGACGAGCTCCGGACACATCCGCCTGGCCTCGCCGATGTTCGTGCCGCATTTGATCCCGAACTTGCGCGCCTCCTGGGAAGACGCGATCACGCACGTGGAATCGTGGTCGTAAGGTCCGACCGCGACCGGCCGCCCGCGGAGCTCGGGGCGCTCCTGCTGCTCCACGCTCGCGAAGAACGCGTTGAAGTCGACAAACAGCGACCTCAACTTCGCGGAGCTCTTTGGT
>DATGIR010000219.1:0-4348 GCA_035295605.1 Fimbriimonadaceae bacterium
CCACGAGCTGCGGCATCTACGGCTCCAACGGCAAGCTAGTTCGGACCCTCTGGGGCAGTCAGGCGACGCCGCCCGGGTCCTACAGCCGAACCTGGGACGGCAACGACGACCTCGGCAACCCGGTCGCGCCTGACAACTACACCGCCAAAATCCTTTCGAACAACGTCACGCCCGTTTGGAACGGCACGATCGGAAACACCTCGGTCTATCAGACCGGCCCCTCACACTTGAGCGGCTTGGCGAACATCGCGGACGCGGTCGCCGTCGGCACGAAGGTCTATCTTCTCAGGACCTACAACGAACTGGGCGAGTACATCGACGTGATGGATCGCGGCGCCCCGAACATCTTCAATACCAGCGGCGCGATTGGCGGCCCGAGTGCCGCTTTTGAGCCGACGGCGCTTGCCACCGACGGCACGTACATGTATACGTGCGCCCGACCGGTGCCAATGTATACGTCGAATCCCAACTACGTGATCGCTGCCTATAACCTGGACGAGGTTTCCGGCGCGCTAGTCTTCTCGAACATTCCGCATATCCCTGGATATGGTCCCGGCCAAAACGCGAACGGAGCCTGGATCGTCCTCGGCTCCTCCGCGGCTCCCTCATCGATCGCCGTGCAAAAAAGCGGCGCCGCCCTCGCAGTAGCCCAGAACGGCACCGGCCTGATCCAGCTCTTCGACAAGCGCGGTGGGCAACCGTTGCCTGGGGGAGCGGGCTCGTTCAACGAGCCCGGCGTGGTGGCGATCCGTTGGTCGACGGACGAGCGAACGCTTTGGACCGCGGCGGGGAACAACGTCGACGGGTGGCAATTCACCGGGTCGAGCTGGTCGAAGGTCACGACGATTCCGGGAACCAACCCCGTTCACTCCTTCGCGGTGAACCCTGCCGACGGTTCGCTTGGTGTGCTTTATGGCGGAACAGACCAACAGCTTCGGGCCTTCACGCCGCAAGGCACATGGCTCTACTCCATCGGAAGCCGCGGGGGTTACAAGAGCAGCCCGACGGTCAACGACACCAAGTTCATGATCCCCCCGGACTACTTCAACGGGGAGCTCATGGGCGGGGGCGTCTGCTATGAAGACGATGGCAAGGTTTGGATCGAAGACTTCGGCAATAGCCGCCTCATGCGCTACCCGGTCTCACGCCACCTCAGCTCAGCGCGTAAGGACGCCCTCGTTTCACTCATCACCGGCTACATGGGAGCCGTGGATAAGAACAACTCAAGCCGCATCTTCATCGGGTACATGGAGTTCAACCGTAACTACACGTACCCGCTCTCGGCCGGCCCTGGCGTTGCGTGGACCTTGGTCAACAACTGGGGCTACGGCTACTGGATGCGTGACACGGTGACTAGCACGGTGGACGGTATCACGAACGTCGTGACCGCGTCGAACGGCCACACCTATGCGATCATGCAGCCGGCGGATTGCGCACCCTGGCAACAGCACCTCGTGGAATTGACCTCGAGCGGCGCACGGGACATTCAGGTTTTTCCGAGCATGTACTTGGAACCCGACATGTCGGCCTGGACTTGGACCGGCAACGGCGGGCCCACCGCGACCTTTTGGATGTCGCCGCTTCAGGGCTTCCAGAACAACAATCCGGTCTGGGGCGCACAGACGCAGTACTGCTCGATGTCGACGACGGTCGGCAACCCGGTCTATCACGGCGGATTCATGTTGAACGGCAATCTTCCGATCGATCGACTGCCCGACGGTTCCATTCCCACCTTCAGCACCGACGTCGGGGTGACCAGCTACAGCTCATCTTATCTAGGCTTCATCAAGCAAGGCGCCACAGACTGGTGGGCCAAGACCGCGCGGGGATCAGCAGGGACCCCCCTCCTACACGACGGCACGGTACCTGTCGGGAGCCTCGGCAACACGAAGCTCATCCCCGACATCGGGGGCCGAGCGCTTGGCAATATCGTCGCCGTCTTCTGCAACGGCGAGTTCTTCGACAGCGCCGAGTCGAACCAGATCCTGCTCTACGACGGCTCCGGGCTACCGTTGACCGACTTTGGAACCCGGCTGGACCTTCTCGGCACCCAGCCCGCTCCTTCGGGTAAGGCCGGTAACTTCTACGGTAATGCTTTCGTGATGGGCCCCGACGGCAACCCGCGCGTCTTCACCAGCGACGAAGCGGCGCACGCCGGGTTCCACGAGTGGGAGCTCCTCAACACGTCGTCGATCCAGCTCTCGACCGCCGCGTTCGATGGCACGAATACTGCCAATTTCGGAGCGATCGGTCTCATGGTCAAGGCCTCGACCTCCGCCCTTGGGCACCCCGACGTCGTCGCCCAATCGAGCCCGATTGTGATTACCGACACGTTCAACCGAACGGACTCGACTTCGGTCGGCAACGGATGGCAAGACCCGAACGGCATCTTTACAATCGCCGGCGCCCGGCTCAAGGAGCACCAAGGGCTTTACGATCAGGAGGCACTTTCGACGCTGATTCGGCCGGAAACGAATACGGAATCGGATCAGACGATAACGATTCCGGTGCAGTTGTTCGATCCGACGAAGATGGCGTGGAACCCCCAACCCAGCTATGCCGGGAGATGGGGGCTGTTCAGCCGCCTCCAGGCAAGCGGCTCCCGCTATTTCGCCGAGTTCAACTATCTTTGGACTCCCAACACCCAGTCGAGCGGAACCGGCGAACTCGTCATCGGAATGCTGCTCAACGGCCAGAAGTACGTGTTGGGCTACGACCACTGCCTGTCGATGCCGACCACCCCGGGTCACAGCTACTCGATCGAGTTCCAGACGACCGGCATGGCTCCGACGCACCTCCACTGCGTCATGAAGGACACGACGACCGGAACTCAATACGCTGTGCTCGACCAATACTCCGACGAACCGGAGTTCCAGAACGTCGGTCTAGTCGGCATTCAGGGCGGCATGGCACTGAACGAGTTCACGTCGTACAGCGCAACGCTGTCCACGATTACCTATCAGCGCCGCGGGGTGTTCCGGCCCTAAGCCTTTGGCCAGGGGAGACCTGACGGGGCTCGGAACGCGACGCCGAACCGAGCCCCGTACCTACTGCCCAGCGGGATCAAGAGCTCTCACATAAGCCTCGGCTGCGCTTGCCCAAGTCCAGGAGTCGAGCGCACCTGCGGGTATCGCCGGTTCACGGCGCTCGGAAGCTGCTTGCAAGATTTCGCGCGCCAATTCCGCGGGACTCCCCGTGCGGAACCAGGTCAAGCTCGCACGAACGTCGTACCGGTCGGCGATTTCCTGAAAGGCGCCGATGTCGCTCACGATAACCGGGGAATTTGCGGCGAGCGCCTCCAAGAGCGGAAGTCCGAATCCTTCATACTCGCTCGGAAGCACTGTCGCAACACAATTCCGATACAGCCAGGCGAGGGTGCCCGATTCGACCGCGCCGGCCCGGACGATGCGCCGTTTGACGCTATCCGAAAGAGCTCGCCAAGCACCATCCAACGCCCGGACCCCAGGAAGATCGTCAAGCTCCCTGCGGCCAATCCGGTCGGATCCGTTCCCGGTCAGCACCAGGTGCAAATCTTGATCCGCGGCGGCGGCCTCGGCGAACGCCCCCAGCAGGAGCGAATGCCCCTTGTGCAACCCCACCCACCCGGGGTACAGGAGGAAGCGCTTTCCTCCGAGGGAGCGCGGTAGGCCGCCATCCGGGGCAGACCTACTCGGTAGATCCGAGTTGAAGCCGTTAGGCACCGTGATCAGCTTGCCGTCGAATCTTGGAAAACGTACTGCTAACTCCTGCGTCGCGAAGTTCGAAACGCAGAACACGTGTTTGGCGGCGCGAAGCCAGCGCTCGGTAAGGCGGTTCATCTCCGACGCCGGGCAGTTCGGAAAATTCTCTGGATACAGATTCCAGTTGAGATCGTGCATGACGCAACTCATCGGGAGGTTAAGACCGCCAGGGTCCCACCCCAACACGCACGGAAAGAGGCAGGCATCGACGCGAAGTTCCTCGCCGAACCGGCTCAGCCACTCGTTGTGCCTACTTGTCTCCTCGCGATCCATCCAGCGCAAGAACCTTCGCGCGCGGAGAATCTGGCCTGCCCGCTGGGCCCGAAGTCGGGCACGACCAAGCGCCCGGCGCTCTGACGCCCCTTGGGGTGGCCAAGCCTTCCACTGCACCCGCTCCTCCAACACGGAGTAGGCATTAGCCCGGTCACGGCTCGGGGAGGCGAGGATCGGCTCATGTCCGAGCTCCGCAAGCTCGTTTGCGAGGGACAGCGTCAGGGTCCCAACACCTCCGTCGAACCCGGTAGGATCGGCGATCAGCAGTCGCACGGAACCGAACCCATGCGGAGTCGTCCGGCGCGGCCCAGCCGGCACGCCGCCTCCGTCCCCGC
>DATGIR010000220.1:0-5082 GCA_035295605.1 Fimbriimonadaceae bacterium
ATTCGTCGTCGATGGTCAATCGCTTGGCACCGGCGGAAATGCGAGCGAGCGGCAGTTTTCATACGACCTGCGCGGCGAGCTGGTAAAGGCAGCTCTCGACGGGAACGACGCGGCCGCTGTTACCCGCGTCTACGATTCGCTCGGACGGCTGACAGCCGAGGCGAACAACGCGCAGTCAATCTCGTTTCGCCAACGCTATTTGCCCGGATCTCGTGCAACCGATTTTCTCCGTAACAACTCGGTTCTTGCGACGACCACGCTCACCCATGACGAGTTGTATCGGCCCGCCGTGCTGAATCTGGCAGCCGGAAACCAGAAGCTCGACCTCGCGCGCTTCAGCTACGCGAGCGGCTCCCTCGATTCGACCACTTACGGAAGCGGCGCCATAGCGCACCTGAGCTACGACGACCTTGGGCGCTGGACAGGCATCGACCTGACGGCGAATCAGGCTCCGATTGCGTCGCTTCACGATAACCTCGGCGTCGACGGCGTTCCACGCGAGCGCCGCCGCGCCTTCGGTCAATTCTCGACCATCGACTACTTCGAGGTGGACCTCGCCGGGCGCCTCATCGTCGAAAATCTCGCTCAACCCGACAATGGATTCCACGGCTCGAACCCTGCCAACAGTACCGTCGACGCGATTGTAGACAAGAACGCTCGATACCGCGAGTACGCGCTCGACGACGTCGCCAACTGGAGCGCGCGCACCGGCACCGACTCGCTCGTCATCGACCCGCCCGACGCCGCGAATCGCTACCCGAAAGTGGACGGTCAAACCGTCAACTACGACGGAGCGGGCGATTTCGCTTCATGGTCGTCGACGAGTGCCACGTTCAACGGGCTCGGACAGCTCGTCCAGGCAAAGTCAGGCGATAAGACCCTGTCCTTCCGCTACGACGCTCTCGGTCGGCGCGTGAAGGAGAGCGACGGCCAGGCGTCGACAATCTTCGTCTGGCAAGGATCCTCGGTCGCTGCACTCGGCCCGGACGATGGCAACACCGATCACCTGCGTCTGATCGCCGGCCTCGATTCTCCGATCGCTATCGTCGACCAACTCGGCGCAGGCACCGTCCGCTACCAGCACGCGAGCGCAGACGGCTCGACGTTCGCAGCCACCGACCAGATCGGCAAGCTCGTCGAGGGCTACGTCTATAGCGCCTACGGCGAGCCCAGCTTCACCGACAGCGGGGGACACCCGCTTTCTGCATCAGCGATCGACAACCGCTTTCTCTACCAGGGGCAGCTCTACGATCCACCGCTCGGCCTGTATTCCTTCCGCGCTCGCGAGTACCAATCGGCCTGGGGGCGCTTTCTTTCGCCCGACCCGATCGGCTTGGGCGGCGGCCCAAACCTTTATGCGTTCGTCAATGCACAGCCGCTCACGTTCACCGATCGATTCGGGTTGAACCCCAATGCTGGTCAGACAGGTTTCAATCTGGAGTCAATCCACTGGGAGCCGACGCGCTTCGAGAGCGACTACCTCGCCAATCAGCGACGCGTTCTCGATAGCCGCTACGACTTCGAGACCCGGTTCCGATCCTGGCAATCAGCGGTCCTCCAATCGCCGCTCGCGAACCTCTCGCTGCTCGGCAGCGGAATAATCAACCTCCCCTACAACTTGCTGTCTGCATCAGACAGGTTCGCGTACAACCTTGCTGTCTACGACCAGACCAAGTCGCTCGCGGCCGCCGACCGAACTGCGGGAGCCGCCGCAGAGATCGTCCTCGGCAGCGCTGCCCTCGGCAGTGGCCTCGGCGCAGTAGACGACACTACAACGGCGGCGTTGACAACTGGACTGAGCGACTCCGCCATCGTCGGACGAACGACATCCGGCTTCGGGGATCTGAGCGCAGCCGAAATCGAGCAGATCCAAGCGGCAGTAGACGAGGCTGGGCGCCCGCTCGAGGTGGTCGGATCCGCCGCGCGAGGCGAACGCACGGCGGCCAGCGATATCGACTATGTTGTGCCTCCCAGCAGCCTCCCTTACTATGAGGGCTTGCAAGGCCGTCTACCAAGCATGGATCCGACCCACGGTATCATTCCGGGTGTGGCCAATCGCTTCCTTGGACCAGCCATCCGGTTTGAGCCCGGGGCCGCTCCCATATTCATTCCGAAGGCGGCGCCATGAGTCCTTTACGAAAGTTCTGGTTCAAGTTCGCACCTCTCGGGCGCCCGACCCCTTTGAATCTCGGATGTGGCGTCTCTGCGAGCAGCTACGAGGATGCTGTTTCTCTGCTTCGCAGGCACGTCTTCAAGGAGCAAGCCGTACCTGAGATCGTCTCCGTGCTAGAGGACGTGGACGTCTCGTCGCTGGACGCACGACACGTTCTCCCTAACATGGAGTCACCGCTGCTCCGAGGGATCTGGTTCCCGAAGGGGTATCGCTGAGACCGAGACCATGCCGTCGTTCTCTTTGACTGCCCTATACCGTAGGTGGCCAATGAAAGTGCGTTGCATTCAACTGATCGATGGCATGGGAAACAAGGTGACCTCGTCGCCGTGGGTGAGGTTGGGAGACGTCTACCATGTTCTAGCCATTTGGATCGATCCGAAGCAGACACGGTTTCGCCTGGTCGGCGGCAGAGAGGCGAGTCCCGTGCTGTATGATCCAGAAATGTTTGAACTCGTCAGTACAGTTATTCCTCCCTCATGGATTGTCACTTCGCTTCAAGCGGGGTGCTTTGCACTGGAGCCCGAACCGTGGACGCAACGAGGCTTCTGGGAGGAATTCTTCGACGGAGAGCCGAATGCTGTGGCGTGCTTCGAGAGGGAGCGGCAGAAGATCATTGATTCAGATCCGTGAAAAGGGAACGAGAATCGCTACCGCTGTATCCAAGACAATGCCCCGACGGTCGCGAGTGCGCCCGAAATAGTACGGTCCGGCCCTGCCCGCGCGGGTAATCCATTTGGCAGCACGACGAACCCCGACGTGCTTGTGCGAGCGACGCTTTACGGACAGGGAGCGATGTACCTGGGAGTTGCGGTGCCGTCACTGCTGATCGGCGGGCCGTCGAGATCATCCACGTCGAACCCGCGACCCCTGGGTTGAACCTCTCAATCAAGGAAGGGGGCGTTCTGGAAAAGTTCTACTACCACGACGTGTTCTCCGACGGTCGATTCGTTTTTGATCCGCGGGCAAGTTCGCTTCCCATTCCTCTTGTCGATTGGACCAACATGATTCTCTCCATGAACCCCGGAGCGAGGTTTCAATGATTACCGGCCGTGAGATCGTCGAGGCGCTTGATTCACTGGAACCAAACGGTGCACTCGCATGGGCGCGTTGCAAAAGCTTCCATGGCACCGACCTGAAGTATCCATTTACGGCCTACCGCTTCAAACGCGTGGACGAGGACCGAGAACGCCTTCTCGATGAGGCGATCCGCTCATTCAGGGGGAATGTAGACTGGGTTGTCTATCGCGCCGCTTCTCGACACCGCAACTTCGTCATTGAGCCCAAACGAGTCTATGAACAGGAGCACGGATTGGAGAATCCTATTGCTCCGGGAGGCAACAACGTGGTCGATCCAGAGTTTGCGCGCAAGGCTTACGACGACGTTCCTGCGTTGGCGCAGCACATCACGAATTTCTTGAGCATCCGGTCGCCGATAGCTGGCTCCTGAGTGAGACGCAGCGTCGTGCAGAACGGTCGCTACGTACCCGCCTCCAACGTAACGGTGGTGAAGCCACGACCGCCGAGCTACGTCAACGTCGGTCAGCAATGGGCGATCTGGAGCCTTCCGGCGGGCGACTTTCTTCCGATAACGGTGACGAGGGTTCTGATCTATCTCAGTTACTGATTCAGCCACTTCAGCGACAACAGCGCTTGATGGGCCTCTTCGAGTAACCCACCTTCGTAAAATGAATGCCGTCTGCCGCAGAACGAGAATTCGACTTCGAGAAAGTCTCCCGAGGCGGTCGGTACCAGCCAGGTGAGGACCTCGCCCAATCCATCGGTCCACCGATAGCCGAAGGCCGGCCTTCCATTCAATTCGGATTGGATCTCTTCGGGCTCGCCCCGTCCGGTATGCGGTTTCATGATGCGAAGTGCCTGCGTGGCAGGATCGATGGAGGGATCACGGTTTTTCAGTCCAACGAACAGGCCGGCCGATGCCGAGTCCGCATCGATCCCGCCGCGAAAGGCCTTAAGAGAACCTGTCTCTGGATCAACGTTGACCTGCCAGTCTTGACCGAGCTCAATCGCGATTCCTAGCCTGGGATAATTCATGCGTTTGATCTTGGCTCGCTAGCGCCTGCCCATTACCATAGCGCATCAGGATGGCCCGTGGCCAACTTTGCATATTGCGGACGCTGTCGGCGACGTACCTGAGAAGGCCGGCGTAGCAGGTCAGCGGTAGGTCAAATCCTCGCAGACATGCCTGCGTCATCGGCGCAGGTCGATCATCACATGCTGGCGCTCCTCGGCGGTAATCGAGTGAGCGACTCCGCCATCGTCGGACGAACGACATCCGGCTTCGGGAATCTGAGCACAGCCGAAATCGAGCAGATCCAAGCGGTAGTAGACAAGGCTGGGCGCCCGCTCGAGGCGGTCGGATCCGCCGCGCGACTCCGTGTTAGAGGACGTGGACGTCTCGTCGCTGGACGCACGACACGTTCTCCCTAACATGGAGTCACCGCTGCTCCGAGGGATCTGGTTCCCGAAGGGTTATCGCTGAGACCGAGACCATGCCGTCGTTCTCTTTGACTGAGCGCTGCGTAGCCGACGCGCGATACACCGCCGTCAATGCGGCGAGCAGGTCGTCGGTGATCGTCTTGGCGTAGTTGCCCTGCCCGATTCGATCGCCGAGTAGCGTTTCCATCTTGCGGATGGCGTCGGGCGCCAGGCGCTCGAATACCGTTCGCCACATCTGCAATGCTGGCCCGCTGCGCTCGTTCCAGATCGTTACGAAGCCCGCGCCCTCCCCGGGCACGTGGACGAGGAGGACGAAGCGCCCCTTGCCCTGGTAGGAACTCAGTTGAGCCGCTTGCGCCTGTTCCAGACCCTTTGCCCATTGGTAGAGCCGTTTCAATTGCGGTTGGTGCTCTGGAGGCGCCTTCTCGATCGCGGCGGCGAACGCGTCTCCT
>DATGIR010000221.1:0-3539 GCA_035295605.1 Fimbriimonadaceae bacterium
ATCGCTTACGATACCGGCGCGATCTGCAGCATGAACGCCGCGAGCTTCGTGCTCGCGCTGGCGAACCGGGTGGGGATCGACCGGCGGTCTGCCCTGATCCAGGTCCACCCCTCCACGCGCTGGAAGTACTACGCGATCGCCTCCGCGCGGATGCGGGTTCAACGAGGCCCATACGCGGTCGAAGGGGCCCGCCGCGTGGACGTGGCGATCGACTGCACGTTGAGCTCGACGGTCCTCTCCTACGCGGACGCCAATCGACCGGACCCGTCCGCCCCGGACGGGACTCGCTTCGAGAAAGTGGGCCTTCGACCGGTCCTCTTCTCCTGGCTCGCCACCCTCGAGCTCGATCCGGACGGGTCGATCATCGGCGGCCGATGGGACGGAGGCCTCGAGAACGGGCCCAACCAGCTCGTGTTCCCTGACGGCGAGCCGGAGCTGACACCTCACGGGTTCGCGGTGGACAACCCGTTTCTGCAGTTCGCCGTGATCCGGCAGTTGGCCGAGCTCTCTTCCAGTCCCGCCGACGCACCGCCGCGACTCGACCTCCACGACCTCTGCGCGAAGGTCCCCTGTTCACCGCCGCGACCGTTGCCCTAACGCTGCCCTAACGCCAATGCTGGTCACTTAGCAGCCCCCACCCGCATGGCGGCAGGGCGGTTGCGGTCGTAGTTGCTCATCTTGATCTTCACTGCGCGGGGGTAGCTTCGACCGCGTCGTCGTGGCGGCAGGACGAAACGTTTGATGTCCTCACGCAGCTCCCGGAGGTGTTTCGGGATCGCGCCGGGTGCCGCACCCGAGGACCACATCCATTCGTCTCGGATGAGGCGAAGCGACATGAGGAAGCTGATGCGATTCGGCAGGACCTTCGCTTCGTCAGCGACGCGTTCCATCTCCAGCCGAACCAAGTTGTACGCAAGGCCCACGCCCCATAGCTCTTGAGCAACCCCAGTTGGGGTCTTGCTTCGAATCGCTTCCTGTCGCTCGAGCATGTCGGTCTTCACTTCGTCGAAGCCGAGCTCGGTCTCCCATCGGTCGTGGTACCGGTCGACAATCTCCTTCGCGGGGTAAGCGTCAGCATCGAGCAGTGAGGTCAGGAGCGTCTGCGGTCGGAAACCGCGCCGTTGATACGCGATGGCCCTCACCAGCCACTTGTGCGGAAGGAACGGGTCGATCGCGCGGGCTGACCGGTTCACCTCGATTTCCACCAATGCGTCGCCCCGACCGAGCTTCTCCGACACCGTCCAATGCGTGCGCGAAGTCGCTCGCGTCAACCAGTGTCGGTTGTGTCCCTCTCGACGAAGCCCAATCAACAAGCCGGCAGATAGGAACATGCGGTCAACGATCGCCAGCGAGTCACTGGGGAGATGAGGCCAAAGCTCGGCTGCATAGTGACGTTCATCGTCGTACGGTCCGAACCGAGCGCCAGCGAGGATGTGTGAGCGCAAAGCCATGAGTGTGACGATTCTGGTGAGTGGGTATCCGCTGATGCCTCGCCCCATACCCGCGTCCTGCGATCCAAAGTGCTTCCGGTTTTCCTTCGAGTCCGGCACCCGCGCTGTCGTGCCATCAACCCCGTAAAGAGCGAGCCCTCTCCAGGCGTGTCTTCGAGCACTCTCGTGCCCCCATTTCCTCGCGCACTTCTCGAACAACCATTTCATTGGTTCATCGCCCAAACGAGCTCGAGCCTGCGCCACGCCGCCACGAGCGACGTTCACCGGTCCAGTCCCGGGCAAGACTAGGTCGAGCCGTCCTACCAACTCGTCAATCGGCCGGTGGCGGTACAGCGCCATCCCCAAGACGAGCCAGATGACCTGTTCAGCCGGCAGCCGCCGCTTCCGCAGACTGGCCGTGCCCGTGGCGTCGAGCGCATCCTCGATCCACTTTGGATCGATGCTCGACTTCAACCGCTCGAACGCGCCCTCGTCAGCTGACGGTGCCCCGGTGAATGGTCCACGAGCCATGCGATCGCCCTCCCGGCGCGATCGCAGCATCTTGGCGCTGATCCGGTTTGGTGGACAGGTTGGTTGAGTCATTCTACGTCGTCGTAGTCATCGTCGTTTCGCTGTGGCTTTCCTGTTGTGATCTCCTCCGCTGTGGATAGAGCTGTGAATGGATAGGGGTCCGGGGGAAGGGCTGACAAACTGTGGAGGCCCGTTGAAAACGCCGCGGTGTCATCATGCGGCGGCCTCGGCGCGGCGCTCAAACTCGGCTGGGCTCACGTACCCCAGAGTCGAGTGGCGGCGTCTCTGGTTGTAGAAGACCTCGATGTACTGGAACAACGCTCGCTGAGCCGACTCCTCGTTCTCGAAATCTTCCCCGAGCTCGGTCTTCAGCCTTGCGAACCAGCTCTCCATTGCGGCGTTGTCGTAGCAGTCGCCCTTGCGGCTCATGCTGCACAGGATGCCGTTCTTCTCGAGCCGCTCCTGGTAGTCGGCGCTGGCGTACTGACTCCCGCGGTCGGTGTGGTGGACCAAGCCCTCGTCCGGACAGCGGCGCTTGAGCGCCATGTCCAGGGCCTTCAGCGTCAACTGCCGGTCGATGAGCGGGCTCAGCGCCCAGCCCACGACGAACCGCGAGTAGAGGTCGATGATCGCGGCCAGGTAGAGCCAGCCATCCGGGGTGCGCAGATAGGTTATGTCGCCGACCCACCGCTGGTTGGGAAGGCTCGCGTGGAAATTCCGAGCGAGCAGATTGGGCGCAACTGGCAACGAGTGGCCGCTATCGGTGGTGCGGACGAAGCGCTTCGGCGGTGCCTTCCCCTTCAGGCCCTGCTCCCGCATGAGCCGAATCACCCGCTTGCGGCTAATCGGGACGCCTCGTGCCTTCAGGTCTTCGTGAATGCGCGGGCTGCCATAGGCCTGGGCGCTACCCTCGTGAGCCTCGCGCGCGAGGAGGGCCAAACGCCGATCCTCGCGGGCCCGGTTTGATTCGGGTCGACGGAGCCACGCGTAGAAGCCGCTCTTCGACACAAGCAGCGTCCGGCAAAGCACGGTGATGGGCCAGCGGGCCTTCTGCGCGCTGATGAACGCGAATCTCATGCGTTCCCCTTCGCGAAGAAGGCCGTGGCTTTTGAGAGTATGTCGCGCTCCATCCGCAGAACGCGGTTCTCCTTTTCTAGCTGTCGCAGCCGCTCGCGCTCGGCCGTCGTCAATGCGCCTGGCGGCCCTTTGCCGGCGTCCGTCTTCGACTGGCGAATCCAGCCGCAGAGGCAGGAATGGGTGAGGTCGAGATCTCGGGCGACCTGCGATGCGGTCTTGCCCTCCTCGACAACCAGGCGCACGGCCTCCGCCTTGAACTCAGGCGTGAACGTTCGCGGCTTCCGTCTTGGCTTCCGGGGTTTCTCTTCCATCTCGGTGGACATCCAGTACTCCTTCCGCTGGGTGTCCACCAAACCGGATCAAGATCAAATCTCCTTCGCGGGGTAAGCGTCAGCATCGAGCAGTGAGGTCAGGAGCGTCTGCGGTCGGAAACCGCGCCGTTGATACGCGATGGCCCTCACCAGCCACTTGTGCGGAAGGAACGGGTCGATCGCGCGGGCT
>DATGIR010000222.1:0-2296 GCA_035295605.1 Fimbriimonadaceae bacterium
CTTGGTCTTGACGCACTCGTCGACCGCTCGGGCTGCGGGATCGTGGCCTCGGACGTCGGGAATGAACTCCACAAGCGAATTGTCGCCGTGCTCCCCGACCGCGCCGTCGAGCGAGACCGGCTCTGAAACCACGCGCATGAAGTGCGTAATCCGATCCGCCGGCAAGTTGAGGGCGTCTGCTAACTCGTTCACGGTTGCCGCACGCCCAAGCTGCTGCTCATACGCACTCGCCATTTTGACCAGGCGGGTCGCCGCATCCAGAGTGTGAACCGGGACCCGGATCGTTCGCGATTGATTGCTGATCGCACGGGAGATGCTCTGACGTACCCAGAACGTCGCGTAGGTGGTAAAGCGGAATCCCTTGTCCACGTCGAACTTGTCCGCCGCGTGCATGAGTCCGAGGTTTCCTTCTTGAATCAGGTCCTGGAGCGTCAAACCGCGTTTGGCGTACCGCTTCGCTATGTTGACCACGAGCCTGAGATTCGCCTCGATGAGCAACTGCTTGCAAGCGCTGCACCCCTCGCGCGCGTGATAGGCGCAGGCGAGTTCTTGGTCGGGCCGAAGCAAAGGGATCGATCCGATATGCCGAAGCCACATTCGGATCGAATCTTCCTCCTCCCCGACCTCGCCGGCGACCTGGCCTCCCTTCCCGTTTTGTGCCCGCTCCCGCCTATAGTTGGCGGCAGCACAGCGGGTCGCCTGTGGTCGAGCGGCGGCGCGTCCCTGCGTCGCGATGCTCGTGTGAATACCGGGAATCACGGATTAACTATATCAAACGTCACCAAACCGGTTCGGGGAACGGGGATCGGGGATCCGGGATCGGATCTGCCCGGCTACGAATTCCGTTCATCCGGCTTGAGCCGCTCGAGCCGCTCCTTCGCCTTTTCGCTCTTGCTCAGCGGGTCGTCGTCTCCCACCGCTTCGGCCCGGCTCAAACGGTCCGCCTTCTGCCTCTGGAGGCGGGCGACGGCATCGCCCACAAACTTTTCGTTGAGGGCGCCGAGGCGGTCAGAGTCCAGCTCGGAAATCTGGGACACGATCTCCGGATCCAGCCGATCCAGCCAGTGCGCCGGGGGGCCGTCCGGGGGGCCCTCGGGAAACGCATCGGAGATCGCCGCGGCGATTCGTGCAGCGGCTCCGGTGACGAAGAGCTGCGCGTCGCCAATCAGGGCGTGGTACTCGGCGCGTCGCTCGCCAAAAAGGTAGGCGCACAGCAGGGCAAGCTCGGCGCTATCGATTGCGAGGCCGGCCCGCCGGGGGGAACCGGCCACCCCGGCCTGCCCCTTGGCC
The DNA here is from genome assembly GCA_035295605.1 of Fimbriimonadaceae bacterium. Taxonomy (GTDB): domain Bacteria; phylum Armatimonadota; class Fimbriimonadia; order Fimbriimonadales; family Fimbriimonadaceae; genus DAIDHV01. Next base: position 1,291 of record DATGIR010000222.1, read on the forward strand.
GCCTGCGCCTTGGCCGGCCGACGTCTCCGCATGACCTCGGTCCGGAGCGCCTTTCTCGCGGCGACCACGTCCCGAAGCTCGGGGTAGAGCGGCGCCAGACGCTCCACTTGACGCATGAGCTCGAGCTCGGTCGGCGCGTTGGCCAGGAGATCATAGAGTTCGACCCAAAAGGCTGGGTCGGTGGTCTCTAGGCGGCGCTCGAGCTGGGCAACCCGAAAGTCGAGGGGGCTTTGGGTGGCAGCGGCGGCACGTTCGACGCCGGCCGGCCCGTCGCGTTGAAGGAGGGTGTCGGGATCGTCACCCGCCGGGAGGGTCGCGACGTCGACTATTAGCCCCTCGGCAGCCAGGATGTCCGCGGCCCGATCCGCCGCCTTGAGCCCGGCTGCGTCGCCGTCGTAAAGAATCGTCACCGCGTCGCACCAGTGCTTGAGAAGCTTGGCCTGATCCTCGGCGAGGCTCGTACCCAGCGAGGCGAGAGCGCCGGTCACCCCCGCCCGATGGCACGCGATGACGTCCAAATACCCCTCGGCGAGGATGGCGCGGCGACTCTTGCGGAGCGTCTCCCGTGCCTGCCAGAGGCCATACAGTACATGGCTCTTGCGGTAGAGCGGCGTGTCTGAGCTGTTGATGTACTTGGGCACACCGTCGCCGAGGAGGCGCCCACCGAACGCGACCACGTCTCCGCGCTCGTTGCGGATCGGGAAGATGAGTCGGCCGACGAACTTGTCCGAGTACCCGCGGTCGGTATCGCCATCGACGAGGAAGAGCGTTTTCGCCTCGCTGAGGGGGTGGCCTTCGCGCTTCAGGTAGGCGACGAGGGCCTCGCCGACGTCGGGAGCGTAGCCCAGCTCCCACGTGCCGATGGTCGCGGCATCGATCCCGCGTCCCGCACAGTACGCCTTGGCCGTCGACGACTTCTCAACCTCGCCACGAAAGAACGCGAGGGCGGCGTCCATGAGCGCCTTGCGTACCTGCCGCTCGCTGCGGGCGGCCGCGCTGGTCTCGG
>DATGIR010000223.1:0-7252 GCA_035295605.1 Fimbriimonadaceae bacterium
CGTATCAAATCACCTGGCACACAAATGGGAATCTCTGGAGCCAATACACCGCCGGATGGCCAAAGCCGTTCGGCTCGCCGGATTCCTACATCTTCACGTGGGAAAACCCAGGCGTCGTTATCGACGGCCTCGGAAATTTCACGTTCCTGGGTCAGGAGTCCGACGGCATGGGGGATGTCTACAACTTCAACCCGAAGTGGCCGCAGGACATGGGCGCCTACTTCGTTTATCACAGCCAGGCGCAGGGGACGGTCAACTACGGCTCATACAACCAGATCAGCGGTCACTCATCCTGGGTTCAAAAGAATTGGGAGCTCATCTTCACCGGCCAAGTCCACCTCGCGTTTTGGTACGCGCCCGCAACCCTGACCAAGAACTTCGGCGGTAACGATCCCCCGCTCAATCATGGAGTGTTCACGCTTCCGTTCGGATCCGGTCCGCTGACCATCCACGAGTGGTAATCGCCCCCACACGCGTCTCCTCTCCCGGTTTTCGCTGAACCTTGGCGATTCCTAAGCGTCTGCCAACCATAAGAATGATGAGCAGCGCGAAATCCGCCACCCCGGTCCGCCATACGCACGTGCGAGGAAGCGTCAGGAGCGGCGCCCTTGGGCTGATCGCGATATCCGCGCTCGCGGTCGCCCTTGGAGTACCCGCGCGATCCGCACAATCGCCCAAGCGAGAGAGGGCAACCTCGCACTCCACTGCTGCCGACGACCGGATTCTTCACGTCCTGAACCGGCTCGCCTTCGGACCCCGGCCGGATGACGTCGCCAAGGTCAAGGCGATCGGTCTCGATCGGTACATCGATCAGCAGCTTCATCCGGAAACGATCGACGACTCAGCTCTCGAGCAGAAACTCAAGGCCTTCCCCGAGCTCCAGCTTTCGGATGCCGAGATCGAGGCCAAGTACAAGGATTTCGTGACCGCTGACCAAGCGTCGGCGAAGATGCGTCGCGAACTGCAGAAGATGGCTTCCCAAAAGGCGGGCGACACGATGACCCAGACGGCTGCGGGTCAGTCGACCGGGACCGTGACCGGAACCGCCACACCACCGCCCGCAAACCAGCAGACGCAACAGGCCAAGCGGGGGGCTCTGCAAGAGATGCTTGCCGCGAACCCCCAGATGGCACAACAATTCGAGGAAGACCGCCGCCAGCTCGCCGCCGCCGCTCAGCCCATCGGCCTCCTCCACTCCGAGTTCACCGCCGCCAAGCTCATCCGCGCGACCGAGTCGCAGCGGCAGCTTCAGGAAGTCCTCGTCGACTTCTGGTCGAACCACTTCAACATCGATATCCGTAAGGCGCCTTGCGGCGTGCTCAAGGTGCTGGACGACCGGAACGTCATTCGCCCCCACGTCTTTGGCAAGTTCCGCGACCTCCTCGAGGCGAGCGCCAAGAGCCCCGCGATGCTGGTCTACCTGGACAATTTTCAGTCCGTCGCCGACAACTTGCAGCTGCCCAACCGGAATCCGCGCCGCCCCAATAACCGCTTTGGCAACCAGGGCCAATTCAACGGCGGCCAGGGTCAGGGCCTCCAAAACCAGAACCCGGCACCCAACACCCAGCAAGCGCCCAAGCGCCGCGGGCCCGGCCTCAACGAGAACTACGCCCGGGAGATCATGGAGCTCCACACCCTGGGCGTCAACGGCGGCTACACCCAGCAGGACGTCCGCGAGGTCGCGCGATGCTTCACTGGATGGGGCATCGGTAACCGCGACGGCGCCCGGCAACGGGTCAACCGCTACGCCGAAGCCGGCGAGTTCGCGTTCTATCCCCGCCTGCACGACAACGGCCAGAAGGTCGTTCTCGGCCACGTGATCCCCGCCGGCGGCGGCATGGAAGACGCCGAGATGGTCCTCGACATTCTCGCGACCCATCCGGCAACCCGGCGGCACGTTTCGTATCAGATGTGCCAGCGCCTGGTGTGCGATGACCCGCCGGCTTCGCTGGTTCAAAAGTGCATGGACACCTGGCAGAAGACTGCCGGCGACCTCCGCGAGATTGTCCGCACGATTATCACGTCGGACGAGTTCTACTCCGCCGCGGCGATGCACAAGAAGATCAAGTCCCCGTTCGAGTACGCCATCTCTTCGGTTCGCGCCCTGAACGGCACCATCGAGCCGCCCGCGCTCTCCGCCCCCGCGCAAATCGTTCGCGAGGCGAACGGCCTCATCCGCCCGCCGCAGGGCGGCGGCTTCCTGGACGTCAACACCAACACGCTCCTCGGCCAAATCGGGACCATGGGCCAGCCCCTCTTCCAATACCAGGCTCCCACCGGCTTTCCCGAGGACTCTCGCAAGTGGGTTTCCTCGGGGGCGCTCATCGCCCGCCTGAACTTCTCACTTGCCCTGACTCAAGGGCGCATCCGGGACGTCAAGCTCGAGGATCTCGCCGAAGACGCCGGCGCCCGAATGGAGCCCGAGGCGGCGATCGATCGCCTTTCGGACCGAATCCTGCACGGCGCGGCATCCGCCACCACCCGTGCCACGCTCGTCAGCGAGGCGAAGAATTCCACCGGCGCATCGTTCTCGCCCGCCACCATCACCGCCCTGCTATTGGGTTCGCCCGAGTTCCAACGACGCTAAGTTAGTCCGTAGAGAAGAAAACCACCATGAGCATCTCCCGACGTCTCTTCCTGAAAAACGGCGCCATCTCGCTGGCGTCGGTCGGCATGGCCGGCTTCGGCCCTACCTTCCTGCGAAGTACGGTGTTCGCCGACACCACCGCTCAGAAGCGCAAGAAGACCCTCATTTGCATCTTCCAGCGCGGCGCTGCCGACGGTCTCAACATCGTGGTGCCCCACGGCGATCCGAACCTCTACGCGCACCGGCCGGGCTTCGCCATCGCGCGCCCGTCCGGGTCGGACGCCCAGTCCGCGCTCGAGCTGGACGAATTCTTCGGCCTCCATCCTCAGCTGGCGCCCTTCCTGCCCATCTATAAGGACGGCCACCTCGCCGTGATCCATGCGTGCGGTTCGCCGGACGGCACGCGCTCGCACTTCGACGCTCAGGACTACATGGAGGCGGGAACCCCGGGAAGCAAGCGCGAGCCGGGCGGTTGGCTCTCCCGCGCCGTCCTCGCGTGTCCGGAAGATCGCGCCAAGCTCAGCGCGTTTCGCGCCGTCGCCATGGGTTGCGATAACGGCCTTCCCCTCAGCCTTCAGGGCGATGCAGGCGCGTTGGCGATCCCCGATCTCGCGTCCTTCGGTATCGGCCTCAAGAATCTGCGGGGCAAGCCCGGCGCCCAGGCGGCGGCTCAGGCCGGCGCCATCGACGGCTTCGAGTCCCTCTACACATCGGCCGTCGGCGACGTCCTTCACGGCACCGGTCAGGAGAGCTTCGAGGCGATCGCCGCGCTCAAGAACCTCTCCCCAAACAGCTATGTGCCCGCTCAGGGCGCGGTGTATCCCAACAACCGCTTCGGCCAGTCGATGAAGCAGATCGCGCAGCTCATCAAGGCGGATGTCGGCGTCGAGGTCGCCTTCGCGGAAATGGGCGGATGGGACACCCACACCCAGCAGCAGGGCCGCCTCAACCAGCAGCTCCGCGAGTTCGGGCAGGGCATCGCCGCCCTCTATCACGACCTCGGCGACCGGATGAGCGACATCGTGATCCTCACCATGAGCGAGTTCGGCCGAACCGTCCGCCCCAACGGCACCAACGGCACCGACCATGGGCACGCCACGTGCTTCTTTGCCCTGGGCGGGCCGGTGAACGGCGGCAAGGTCCTCGGCCACTGGCCGGGTCTCGCGCCTGAACAGCTCTACGAGAACCGCGACCTTGCGCTGACCACCGACTTCCGCGCCGTATTCGGCGAGGTCGCCGCGAAGCATCTTGGCGCCCAGGGCCTCGATCACATCTTCCCGGGCTACACCGGAACCAGCGCCGACTTCCGCGGCGTCATCCGCACCTGAAACCTGAGGCCCTTCCCGGTCGTGCCACGGCTCAGCGAGTCGTGGCTTGTGGTGCCTTGTGCGTCGTCCGGACGTGGTAAACCCCCAAAATGAACCGCGTGCCCGGCCTCCTCATCCTCGCCGCCCTCGTCGCCGCCGGTCAGCCGACGCTCGGCCAGAAGTCGAAGGACAAGGACAAGCCCAAGCCAAAGCCCCACACCGGCAGCTCCAAGAGCGATCCGCACGACAACGAGTCGCACAAGGGCTCCTCCCCGATCGTCGCGACCTGGACGCCTATCCACACCGGCTACCAGAGCTCGATCGACGGCGGAGCCGGCCTAACCCTGAGCTCCAACGGGAAGTGGCAGTTCACTGGCCACTTCTACAATAAGTCCGGACGGGACAACCGGGTGGCGATCGTCTTCGGCGTAAAGAGTCACGGCGCCGATGGAGCGCTCTACCTGTTTGAGGCGACTGGAGTCACCAAAGCGTCCGGCGGCCGGACCTACTCGTGGGATAAGTCCGGTACCAGCCGCGATCTCAAGAACCACTGGAGCGACCTCGCCAAAGGCCATGCCTGGCACTCCCAGGTGTGCTACGTCGAGGCCTATCAGAACCCGCCGACCTTTGCCAACTTCAACAAGCCGCCGACTTTCACCCTCCCGCCGTTGAGCAACGCCGGAATCGTGAACGCGGTCGAGATGAAGCTCAAAGCGGTCGGCCCCGTCACCATCGTCTGCAGGTGATCTCTCCCCCGCCGCGGCCGACCCCGGGCGTCTCTCCCCCAGGCCGGGGCCGGCTACTTGCGTCTCTCCCCCCCCCCCACCGGGGACCGACCACGTGCGTCTCTCCCCCCGCCGGGGGGAGTCGGTGAGCGAAGCGAACCGGTGGAGGGCGGATGGCACATAACCCAGAACCCAGAACCCATAACCCAGAACCTAGAACCTAGAACCTAGAACCCATAACCCAGAGACGTGTCACGATAACCGGCACGAATGGCCGAATCCGCCCTGACCCACTTCCCCCCGATGGGCGTCTACGAGACCCTCTTCAAGTTCCTCGACGCTACCGGCAAATACATGGGGACCGAAGGCACCCACCCCTGGGCGCAGGGCTTCCCGCTGACCACTCCCATCCCCAGCGGCCCCGAGATCCCGACCCGAATCGACTTCACCTACACGGACCTGAAGTATCCGCAGGCCACCGGCGGCCCCGAGCTTCTGACCGCCGTCGCCGACTACTACAAACAGTTCTACGGCGCCAATCTGTCCACCGACAATATCGCAATCTTCGCCGGCGGTCGCCCCGCCATCTACGCCACTCTCGCCTTCCTCAAGCCGGAGTATCACGTGCTCGTCGAGGAAACCGAGTACACGCCGTACTGGGATGCCCTGAAGCTCCTGCACCGCCCGCACCGCCTCATCCCGAGCAACCCCGACAACGGCTTTCGGCCGGGAATTTACGACTACCGGCAAGCAGGCCCCGGCTTCGTCCTAAAGAGCAACCCGTGCAACCCGACCGGCGTCACCTGGACCGGCGACCAACTGAAATCTCTGGTCCAACTCTGCTCCCAACCCGGCTGGGGCGGCCTCATCGACGAAGCCTACGAGTTCTTCCACGAACCCGAGCCCGAGAGCGCCCTCAAGTACATCGAAGACATCGACCAAACCAACCTCTTCGTCGTCAGCGCCGCCACCAAGGGTCTCCAGGCGCCCGGCATCAGAATCGGCTGGATCATTGCTTCGAAAGCGAACATCGAGCTCTTCCGAAACTTTTCGAGCATCGCGATGGGCGGCGTCGCTCGCCCGTCCCAAATCTGCGCGGCGGGCCTTCTCCAAGCGCAACGGGTCGCTCAAGCTCGGCAGGCCATTGGCCGCTTCTACGGCGAGCAACGCCGGCGCTACGGCGAAGTCTTTGCTGACTTGGGCTTCGAGCTCTTCACCGGCGACGGCGGCTTCTACCACTGGGGTCGACTCCCCAACGACCTGACCGCGGACGAATTCAATCGGCGCCTGTTCCGGCACGAGGCCGCTATCCTCCCCGGCACCCTCTGCGACATGCTTCGCCGGGGCCAAGCATCTCCGCTCGCCGACTACATCAGGTTTTCGTTCGGCCCCCTAAGCCCGGAATCGTTCGACGCAGATTGCGCCATCCTACGCGCCTGCGTCGCCGGTTCACCCACTCCTGCCGCGACCTAAGGCCGCCGCGGCATCGCCGCGGCCAGAACGCCTCCGCCGGCGGACGGATCCAGAATGCGCACCGTGTGCGGCACCCCCGGCAGAAGCTCGAAATACTCGTCCGACAGCCGCCCCGAAGAATCCTCCGGAATCCGCACCCCCGCGCAGTACACCGGGCTCGTAACCGTCAGCCGGTCACCTTCCGCGTGCACCGTCAACCTCGGCGAAGCCAAAGCCAACTCCCGGCAGGGAACACGCTTCCAGATCGACTGGTCGTCCTCGATCCACGTGCCCGTCATCCAAGCCGCATACACCCACGCGTTCCCCGGGTGCTTCGGATCGTCCAATACCGAACGCCCGAGCTCCACCATCGAGTCCGCCCCAACCCTCAGCGACCGGCTGCGCACGTCGCGCGCCGTCCCATCAACCCGGAACCACCCGTACGTCACCTTCACCGAGGCCGCCACTAGCCCGTCATTGACTACCCGCGTCACCAACTCGGACCCTCGGCTTCGCACGATCACCTTCACCGGCTTGCACGCGCGCTTCACCGCGTAGTAGCTCGGCTTGAGCCGGCCGTAATGGTCGATGATCGACCATCCGATCTCGCCCCAGCAGTCGTTGTACGACCACATCAGCGATCCGTCGCACGGGCTTTCCGGGTCGTGCTTCCGGAAGCGCCCCGCTTCCATCATCGCCTCCTGCATCATCGCTTGGTACAGCCCGCCGTATAGCGCGAACTCCGCCACCGAAAGCGCCCCCTCGCCGAAAAAGTGGTGGCGCAGCGCCGCCTCCGTGAATCCCGGATGATCCCCCTCGTAGCTGTTCGTGTGGATCCGCCAGGCAAGGCTCGCCGAGTTCAGCTCGTCCGGCGCCAGATACTCCCGCATCGACTCCAGCGGGGGCGGCCCGATGATCCCGTACTCGCTCACAAACCGCCCCCTGCACTCGTCGAGAAGCGCCGGATTCATCTTGCGCGCCGGATCGCCGCTCATGAACACCTGGTACCACCAGTGCACGTCGCCGCCGGTCTGGCTGTTTATCTCGTCCGCCCCGCCGCACGGACTCCCGGGAATGTAGGGCCGCGCCGGGTCGAATTCGTGGCACACCGATGGCAACAGCTCGTCGTAGATCTTGAACCCAAGAGCCTCGGTTGGCGCAGGGTTCTTCGGGCCCGCGTA
>DATGIR010000224.1:0-3554 GCA_035295605.1 Fimbriimonadaceae bacterium
CCACGGCCGCCTCCCCGCCCGGCAACCCTCACGTCGGGCCGCTCAAGCAGGGCGCGATCGGCTACTACGACGGCGCCTGCGCCCACTGCCACGGGCCCTACGGTTCGGCGTACGGCAAGGCGTTCTTCACCCACTACGACCTCGCCAAGCTGGCCAAAACCATCAAGGAGATGGCCGAAGGTCCCGGTCAGAGCCCCCTCGACCCCGAGGGCCTAAAGGCCCAAACCGCGTTCCACCAGGCGATCATCACGGGGGCTCCGTTCATCGACTGGACCGGCCGTACCGGCGCGACCCTTTCCGGCGAAGTTACGCGGAGGTCGATCCTCACCGCCAGGGCCAAAGGCGTGGCCGTCGCCGTCTCCGTCAGCGGCACGCAGTGGACCCTCGCCATGCCGCCTGGAACCGCGCCCGGCGACCTCACGCTGACCGCGATTCTCAAAGGCAAAGCTACGGTTTGGCGCCCTGACAAATACCCCTACTCCCTGCCCCCTAAGTGGCCGCCGGGGCCGGTAAAATAGGGGGGATCGCACGGGCTGGAGAGGGCCGTCTGTGGGCCATTTCAGGTTCGCTCTGAGCCCATTCACAGGAACCTAATCTAGGTTCAACGTGTACATTGACACAAGAGAAATTAAGTCGTTGCGATTGCGATTAATCGGCTGACCTCCGCGAGAGAGAAACCGCCAAGACCAGCAGATGGGCAACAGCTCCGACCCTTTCCCGAAACCGAGCGACATGAGTATTGGCCTACCCCTGAATCCGGCCCACGACGAACCGTTTGACGACGGATCGGACAAGCTGGCCAGCACCGTCGCCGGTCTGCCATTTGTCGATTTGGAGGAGATCAAGCCCGACGATTCGGCGCTTGCGCTTTCTCCCGGCGAGTTCGCCCTCAAGAGCCAAGTTCTACCGCTCTACCTCGAGGGCGACACCCTGGTCGCCGCGATCGGCAGCACGAGTTCCCTCGCCGCCCTCGACGACCTCGGCGTCCTCATCAACCGGCCGATCAAAGCGGTCGCCGGCGACCCCGCGATCATCAAGGAGCGGATTGAGGAGTACTTCCTCGAGCGGATGCTCTCGGCCCTGCCGGGCGAGGACACCGGCTCTTCGATCGCCGACATCGACGACTCGACCGACCTGGCCGACCTCACCAAGATGGCGGGCGAGACCGCCGTCGTCCAGATGGTCAACGTCATCTTCGCCCAGGCCGTGCGAGACGGGGCCAGCGACATCCATATCGAGCCGTACGAGCGCGAGGTCAAGGTCCGCTACCGCGTCGATGGCATGCTCAGCGACTTTATGCGCCCGCCGAAGCGGATGCATGCCGCCATCATCTCGCGCCTCAAGATTCTCGGCGAAATGAACATCGCCGAGCGCCGGCTTCCCCAAGACGGTCGCATCAAGATCATGATCACCGGGCGTCAAATCGACGTCCGCGTGTCGATCGTTCCAACCGTATTCGGCGAGCGCGCGGTGATGCGAATTCTCGACAAGGGCACCGCCATGCTCGGCTTGGAAGAGCTCGGCATGGGCAAGGACACCCTCAAGACCTTCCGCAAGCTGATCGCGATCCCTCACGGAATCATCCTCGCCACCGGCCCCACCGGGTCCGGAAAGTCGACTTCGCTCTACGCGGCGCTCCAGGAAATCTGGTCGCCGACCACGAACATCATCACGACCGAGGATCCCGTCGAGTATCAGGTTCCCGGCATCAGCCAAATTCAAGTGCGCGCCTCGATCGGCCTCACCTTCGCCAACGCCCTGCGCTCGATCGTTCGGCAGGACCCGGACGTGATCATGGTCGGCGAAATCCGAGACCACGAGACCGCCGAGATCGCGATTCACGCCGCCCTCACCGGCCACCTCGTCTTTTCGACCCTCCACACCAACGACGCCCCCGGCGCCGTGACCCGGCTGCTCGATATGGGCGTCGAGCCCTATCTTGCCGCCTCGTCGCTCGCGGGCGTCATCGCCCAGCGGCTCGTTCGGCGCGTCTGCCAGAACTGCGCCAAGCCGTACACCCCGTCGCCGGAGATCCTCAAGTCGATCGGCGTCGAGGAGAGCGACTGGGATCCGAAGAATCCCCCCTTCATGAAGGGCAAGGGATGCGATAAGTGCCAAGGGACCGGCTACAAGGGGCGGCAGGGTCTCTATGAGCTGTTTCTCGTCGACGAGACGATCCGGCGCATGACCGTCGACCGGGTCTCTTCCAACGTGATGAAGGCCCACGCCATGAAAGAGCAGGGCATGCGAACGCTCGTCGGGGACGGACGTTTGGCCGTTCTTCAGGGCAAAACGACCCCGGAAGAGATTCTTCGCGTAAGCTCGCGAGAAGAGTTCTAAGGCCGTGACGCCATGACATTCGCCTACGTCGCCCTAGACGCTAGCGGGCGCAAACGATCGGGAACCGTCGAAGCCTCCACCCGCGAGGCGGCGATGCAAGCCATCCAGACCGAGGGCCGCTTCGTTCTCGAAATCGGCGAGGACCGGCACGCGACCCCGGCGGAGAGCTCCGGCAAGAAGGGGCGCGTCTCCCGATCCGACCTCGCCCTGTTCACGCGGCGCCTGGCCGACCTTTCATCGGCCGGACTTCCCCTCGATCGCGTTCTCGCCGTCATCGCCGAACAGAGCGAGAGCGCGACCCTCAGCGCGATCACGCAGGAAGTGCTGCAGGAGGTTCGCGCCGGCAAACCCGTCAGCGAATCGCTGGCGATGCACCCGAGGTACTTCGGCGAAATCTTTTGCCAAACGCTTCGAGCCGGTGAGGCCAGCGGCCAGTTCCCCGAGGTCGCCCAACGTCTCGCGGAGTTCCAGGAGAACGAGGTTGCCCGGCGGAGCCAGATCGTTTCGGCGATGATCTATCCGGCGATCCTCGCCTTCGCCGCCATCGGCGTGATCGTCTTCCTTCTCACCTTCGTCGTGCCCCGGCTCAAGCCGGTGTTCGACCAAATCCCCGATCTACCCGCCTCGACCAAATTGCTCATGGGCTTGACGGGCCTTCTGACGGAGAAAGGTCTGTGGCTCGTCGCCGTCTTGATTGGGCTCTTCTTCGCCTACCGCTTCTGGATCAAGACCGACGCCGGCGCCCACGCCCGCGACAAGTTCTTCCTCCATGCGCCGGTGTTCGGCCCGGTCGTCTATAAGGCCACGGTTTCGCGATACGCGCGAATCCTGGGAACCCTGGTTTACGGCGGCGTGCCGATTCTCCAGGCGCTGGAGCTCGCGGGCCTGGCGGCGGGGAATCAAGTCTTCAAGAAGAGCAGCGACATGGTCGAGAACGATGTGCGCGAAGGCCATGCGATCGCCGGCGCGATGAAGGACGCCGGATCGTTCCCGCCGGTCCTGATTAATATGGTCGCGGTGGGCGAGGAGACCGGCAACCTGCCGATGATGCTCGCCCGCGTTTCCAACAGCCTCGATTTCGAAGTCGACAACGGCATCCGCCGGCTCATGGCGATGGTGGAACCCGCGATCATCCTGGTCATGGGCTCCTTCGTCGGTTTTGTCGTAATTTCAGTGTTGCTCCCCATCTACCAGGCGGGAGACGTCGTTAAGTA
>DATGIR010000225.1:0-5203 GCA_035295605.1 Fimbriimonadaceae bacterium
GGGCCATCTGGTCGATCGAAGGATCGTAAAGGTTCAGCGTCGGCTCATCGGACGTTTGGTAGAACGCCATGAGCTTGTAGAACTCTTCCTGGGTGAACGGGTCGTACTTGTGGTTGTGGCACTGGGTGCACATGAGGGTGCTGCCCAGGAAGACCGAGCCGGTCGTGCCCACCCGGTCGACGAGGGTCAGCCAACGCTGTTCGGCCTGATCGACGCCGCCTTCCTCGTTCAGCATCGTATTCCGGTTGAAGCCGGTTGCGATCAGGTCGCTTCGGCTCGCGTTGGGAAGCAGGTCTCCGGCGAGCTGCTCGATTGCGAACCGGTCGTACGGCATGTCCGCGTTGAATGCGTTGACCACCCAGTCTCGATAGGGCCAGATATGGCGCTCGAGATCCTTCTCGTAGCCGTTCGTGTCGGCGTACCGGGCGAGGTCGAGCCACGGCGTCGCCATGCGCTCGCCGTACGCGGAGGAAGCCAGGAGCAAGTCCACCAGCCGTTCGTAGGCGTCGGTCCGACGATCGGCGAAGAACTCCTTCTGCTGCTCCTCGGTCGGTGGGAGGCCGGTGAGGTCCAGGCAAACCCGGCGAAGCAGGGTGGCTTTGGAGGCCTCCTGGCTGGGCTTGACGTGCTCTGCCTCCAGCTTGGCAAGAACGAAGGCGTCGATCGGGTTTCGCACCCAAGCCTTGTTCGCGACCTTCGGCAGTGCCGCCTTCATCGGCGCGACGTAAGCCCAATGCTTGCCGCCGCCGTCGAATTTGGCGCCCGCCTTGATCCAGCCGGAAATGGCCGCGAGCTCGGAGGTGGTGAGAGCGGGAAAGCCCATCGGCATGCGCGCGGGGCCGGATTGGGTTAATCGCTTCATGAGCAGGCTCTGGTCGGCATGCCCGGCTGCGAAGAGCGCTCCGCTCTTGCCGCCGCGTTGGATTCCGGCTGGCGAGTCGAGGCGCAAGCCGCCGCTCGCTATATCGGCGCCGTGGCACTGGATGCAGTGAGCTTTGAAGATGGGTGCGACGCCCGTCCCGAACACGACCGGGGTCGGCTTACCCGCCGCGGAGAGCGCGAAAAGCAGCGGCGCCGCCGACGCGGCGGCGAGCACCGTGAAGCGAAGAGCCTTAACGTTCGAGGGTCTGTTCAGGGTCATGTCTCTGCGTCGAGTCATTGACATCGGCAGCTTCTTTCATTGTTCTCCAATCCGGGCCGGATACGCCCGCAGTTGATCGAAGGTACATCGAAAAAACCGGTTCCTACAAGCAAAAACGGCGCGGCTTTCGTGGGCCGGTTACCGTCCTGACCCTACGAGGCGCATTCCGTCCAGTCTCCTTTTCTTAACAAGCAATGGATCCCATCACGCGACCCGATAAGCAAACCGAAAGCCCCGCGACGATCAAGGTCATCGGCATCGGCGGCGCCGGCACCAACGCCGTCAACCGGATGATCTCGGAGGGTGTCGAAGGCGTCACCTTCGTCGCCGTCAACACCGACGCTCAGGCGCTCGCCTCGAGCCAGGCGGAGAAGACGATCCAGATCGGGGGCGCGGTCACGCGGGGGCTCGGCGCGGGCGGCGACCCGAAGATGGGGGAGGCGGCCGCCCGAGAGTCGGAAAAGCAACTTTCGGCCGAGCTCGAAGGGTGCGACATGGTGTTCATCACCGCGGGCATGGGGGGCGGTACGGGAACCGGCGCCGCGCCTGCCGTCGCCGAAATGGCGCGGCGGATGGGAATCCTCACCGTCGGCGTCGTGACCAAGCCGTTCCTCTTCGAGGGGCCGCGCCGAAAGAAGGTCGCCGAAGAGGGTTCCAGCCGCATGAAGGCGACCGTGGACACCCTCATCACCGTGCCCAACGACCGGCTGCTCGGGTTCGTCGAGAAGAAGACGACCATGCAGGACGCATTTGCCGCCGCGGACGACGTGCTTCGTCAGGGCGTGCAGGGCATCTCCGACATCATCATGCTTCCCGGCATCATCAACGTCGACTTCGCCGATGTGCGATCCGTGATGAGCAATGCCGGTTCGGCGCTCATGGGGCTGGGCCGCGGAATCGGCGACCAGCGCGCCAAGATGGCAGCGCAGGCCGCGGCCAACAGCCCGCTCCTGGAAACCAACATCCAGGGAGCGAAGAGAGTCCTCGTCAACATCACCGCCGGCGAGGACTTCTCAATCGGCGAGGCGTATGAGGCGATGGAGTACATCCTCCAATTCGCCGACGCCGAGGACGCCGAAATCATCATGGGCCACGTGCTTCGGGAGTCGGTCGAGAACGAGATCCTGATCACCCTCCTCGCCGCCGGAATGGATCCCTCCAACCGGACCGTTCGGAAGCAGGATTCCGAGGTATTCCCGACCGCCGTACAAGCGGCGCCGGCGATGCCGACGGCGGGCCCGGCATTCCTGTCCGGCGGACCCGCGCCGATCCAGCTCGACGAGATCGACCTGGATATCCCAACCTTCCTTCGCCGCCAGAAATCGAGCGGCTGACAACTTACGTTCCGCGTGTGCTCCTCTCCTCACGGGCCCATCCAACCGGGTGGGCCCGTATCATTTGGCGATTGGTGAATAGTGAGTCGTTGATCGATTTCCTCAAGCAGCTCGTTGGGATGGCGCCGCGCGACCGGCGCGAGGTTTGGCACGACAAACCGGTCGTCATCGTGATGAAGGAATCTGGCACGCTGTACTTCTCAGGAACCGCCACCGTGGAGTACGTTCCAGGGGAAGAGCGGTATGAGGAGGGAGTCGCCGACATCAGCGACACGGCGACGGGAAAGCACGTCCTCAGTGCGAGGATCGGCAGTCAGCGCACCTTCGCCGAATTCGATCAATCCAACCCATATCGGCTGCGTTGGAGCCGACTCGGAATCACCGCGAACGCCGTCGACACCGGTGGGCATGAGTACACCATCTACATCGGGAGACACGCCCACAACTACCTGCTCAGGCGCCGGGGCGGGATCGAAGCCATGGGAGCGGACGCGGAGTTCGAGCCAACGAAAGAAGAGCCGGTGGAAGGGCCCTAAGTGGGGTTCTGGGTTCTGAGGTTCAGCACGCAAACGTCTCACGCCGCACGGCTACCCTTGCCATACGCCGCTGTAGATTTCCTTCGCTCCGCCCTTGATGGCGATGGGCCCGTCCCAGCGGTCGGCGGAGACCCAAACGGTCCCGCCCGGATTGCGCACCTCCACCGTTCCGCTTCCCTCGATTCGCCGCAGGTAATCCACCGCCGCCGCCGAGCTTCCGGTGCCGCAGCCCTGGGTTTCGCCGACGCCGCGCTCCCAAATTCGAACGGAGAGCACCATCGGCGCGAGCGCTTCCGCCCAGATCACGCTGGTTCGGGCGGGAAACTGCGGGGCCAGCTCCAGGAGAGGTCCGAGCTCCCCGAACTCCTCGTCGTCCGGCAGCGGCCCGGGAATAACCGTGTGCGTACTCCCGGTCGTGAGGCTACTGCCCCTGATTTCCCGCGTCCCATCGGTCCAGACGACCCGGTCAAACCCATTCTCGGGGTCGGACTCAAACTTGGTGGGCACGTCGGCGGGTCGGTAGCTCGCCGAACCGAGGAACGTGGTCACCGACTCTCCTTCGATGAGGCAACGAACACTCTTCCCCAGGTGGAGGATCTTGAAGTCTGTGTCGACCCAGCCAAGCCGGTGGGCATGGATCGCCGCGCACCGCAATCCGTTGCCGCAGAAATCCTCGGTGCCATCCGGATTGAACATCCGAAGTCGCGGATAGGGACCCTCCATGCCGAGTGCCAGCAGGCCGTCGCCGCCGATTCCAAAGTGCCGGTCGCACATCTTCTTGGCGAGCTCGGGCAACTCATCGCCGGAGACGTCGGCGAGGTGAACCAGCGGGAAGTCGTTCCCGATCGCTTCGACTTTCCAGAACCTCAGCTCAGCGGCTCCAGATAGGCTTCCGATGCGTCGATGGTTTCGCGGAACCAAAGCCCGTCGGGTGAGACCAGAGAGAACCACCAAGCGCTTGGGCGCCGGCTGGCTTTATCGAGTCCCCTGGAAGCGACCACCGCTTCCCGGATGATCGTCGCCCGTTTCAGTTCGGCCTCGATTTCGATGTCCCGGCGGCGCTGGTGCGCGGCCCGTACCGAGTCGTTGTGGGCGAGCTCGGTTTGATGCCGGAATGCACGGATGAGGGCTTCCCGCACCACCTGCTGCTCTTCGATCACGCTCCGGAGGGCTCCCATAATCGCCTCGCGTTCGGCCAGGCGCATCGGGTCCGGCTCCTGCTCGAAGATGTGGGTTCGAAAGTGGGTCCCCATCGCCTCTTCCGCGACGCGGCGCGCCTCTTTGAGCTTGTTTCGTCGCTTGTACAGTTCCACGCGCTCGGTCCGGATGAGTGCAATTTGTTCGCGAAGGGCGTTCAGCTCGACTTGCAGCCGGGAGTACTCCTCGGCCAACTGGTGCCACGAGCCGCCGTACAGCGAGTTGAGGAACTCGATGAGCTCGATCGGACGCTTGAGGTCGCCGAGGCGGGTCAGCAGCTCTTGCTGCTCGCACGCGACGCTCTGCCAACGCGCGGCCAGGCTGGGGGAGCACAGTTCGTCGGTTCCGAAAGGCCGGCGCAGCAGCTCGGGGAGCCGAATCCAGGAGCAGGAGGAGTTCAATGCGCTCCAGGCGTCGTACTTGACGCGCAGAATCGGATGGACGTC
Organism: Fimbriimonadaceae bacterium; assembly: GCA_035295605.1. Taxonomy (GTDB): domain Bacteria; phylum Armatimonadota; class Fimbriimonadia; order Fimbriimonadales; family Fimbriimonadaceae; genus DAIDHV01. The sequence goes on from DATGIR010000225.1 coordinate 4,655, forward strand.
GAGCCGGCCATCCGGGGCCAGCGGCGCGAGAAGCTCGTGCAATCGACGAGAGATGCTCACGTAGCTGCTGGCGCCCTCATGAAACACGAAACTGAACTCGCGGCCCAGCATGCCGATGAGGGTGACCGCCTTGCCCACGACGACCACGCCAGGTCCGAACTTTGCCTCGAGCACCTCGGCCAACTCGGAAACGGACTCGATCGGCCGGCGGTAGCCGGCGAAGAGCGGCTGCGGCGTGTTGATGACGAGGCCGCGGGTCCCAAGACGGAGGGTTCCACGCCCTTTGCCGGGCACGTAAACGTCGAACGGAACCGCGCCGGTGCCGAAGCGGTCGACCGAATACAGTCCCGACGTCTTGACCGCCTCGTTGTACGCCTCGATGGCTCGGCCACGGGTTTGGGGCCGGAGGAAGAGGTCGAAGAGCTCAAAACGCGGAAGCGTGCAGGTGTTGGTGTTGAATTGGAGAAGGCGGGTTGTCCGGGTGGTTTCGATTTCGACGGCGGACTTGGCGGTGAACTCGAAGATTTGGGGCAGCAAGCGTTCGTAGAG